>JAOABT010000164.1 GCA_026418215.1 Clostridia bacterium
TAAGAGACAGGTCGGCAAGGTCATTCACCAAGGCCGCGTCATCAAGCTTAAATGTCAAAAGGATGCTGATGTTTCTAAAGATGAGGTAATCACATCAGTTTATCGGCTTGTTCTCGTTACAGAGGGCCATGGTATGCTCAAAAACGGCGAATTTACACAGCTGGTCACTGCTCCCTGTATGCTTTGCTTTAACGAATCGGAAGTGCCCCAGTTTACTGAAAGCACGGGTATGAAGCTCAAAATCCTTTACTTTGAGCCTTCCGTCTATGACGAAGCCTTGACCCTTGAATACATGCGCCAGCAGCGAGAGGCTGGCAATCACGCTTACAATCTTTTTTATTTCAGGCCGTTTATGATTCGACATAAAGGCTACATCGGAAATATGCGCATCAACAGCCTTGCTGCCCGGCGTCTGTCGCAAATAATGGACGCCATGGATGAAGAGCTTTCGGCTCAGCGGGATATATTCTGGCCCTGCCGAAGCCGTTCCTTCTTTTTGGAGCTCCTGCTACTTATTTCATCGGTTTATGAAAACACTCAAAGCACCGACGCTATGATTTTTTCCGAACTTTCTGAGGATATTCGGAGAGTTATCGAATATCTCACTTTAAATTACCCTGAGAAAATAACCCTTCAGGACTTAACTTCCAGGTTTCATACCAATAAGACGACACTCAATGAGAAATTTAAGAAGGAAACCGGATTATCTGTCATGGAGTATCTCGGAAAACTGCGTATTGACATTGCCTGCTCCATCCTCAAAAACACCCAGCTGACCATAAAGGAAATTATGGAGCGCGTTGGCTTTAAGGATGACGCCCATTTCAACCGCGCCTTTCAAAAGCACCTCCACTGCTCACCATCAGCCTATCGTTCACAAACAGCCTTCTAAATCCGTTCGATTAGCGTGCCAGCCCTTTCGATTTGCAGTTCAAGGGTCTGCCCTTCCTCATCTACAATGAACCTGTAGATAAAACGTTAGAGAATAGCGTTAGGAGGAATAGACCATGAACAAAAACATTTCAGCAATCGCAGGACTGGCTCTTTCTGTCTGCTTGGCTTTAACGGGCTGCGGCTCGGTAAAGACCGGAGCAAGCGCAGATGCTGGCGGCAACTCAACTCCGGCACCTGCCAAGCCCGCATGGCAAATTGTATTGGAAACCAAGATCACCCATAAGTCCAATTATGAAGGCTTTCTGAACGAAAAGCTTGGCTTTACAGTGGGTTACAACGGAGAGATTCACTACACAAGAGACGGGGCAGCCACATGGCCCCAAGGGCAGAATAACTCTCACTGCCGCTTTGGACTGGATATCGTGAACGACAAAATCGCATGGGCCGTAGGCAATTACAGCAACGTACGTTATACCGTCGACGGCGGTGAAAACTGGATCGCCGCCAAGGATGTGCCAACATCGGGCTCTCAGAACCAGGTTTCCTTTATTGATGATAAAACCGGCTGGGTGGCATCCGATACAAAGCTTTTTGCAACCACCGACAGCGCTGCCACTTGGAACAAGCTTACACTCCCGGAAGGGGTCAAACTCATATCCTCTATTTTCCTTCGTTCTGCCACAGAGGGCTATGTCCTAAATTCTGATGGAACACTTTTTATAACAGCCGATGGCGGTGCTTCATGGAATAAATTAAGCCTTCCTTTTAAGGATACCGGTATGGCCAACGGCAAGGGTCAAGAGGGTATGCTCAACGACACGCAGTTCCCCAATGCACGTGTCACCTTCACAGACGCTAATCACGGTATAGTCGCAATCATTTGCACCATCCCTAAAAAGGGGTATCAAACGTGGCTGTTTGAAACCTCTGATGGGGGTGCAACCTGGTCCTCTAACCAGCTTAACCCCAAAGAAGGCTATATGCCCACAAATATATTCCTCACAAGAGACGGGCAGTATATGACACTCTCTAGCACCGGCAAGGAAGTTGTGGTTGTAAAGCGCCAGTAAACTAAGACTTGTTCACTTCATGAAAAAGGAAGAGCCATCAAGTGGTTACCCCAATTGATGGCTCTTTTTATCAGGAATTTCTTCAACGAACGATTCTCTACCTAAACTCTTTTCAGCTTTACTTCTTAACGCCAACGATTCTGGCTCTCATGGTAAAGGAGGCAACGCCAAGGATGGCAATGGTGCCCAGCGCATAAAGCATCTCCATGGGGAAGCTGGTGCTTTTGGTATCGTGTTTAGACGCTTGAGCAGAAGTTGCCGTCATGGTCTGGGCACCTTCAGGTGTTCCATCATTCTCGGAGGTCGTCGTAAGTGTTCTGATTTTATCATCATTTACTACGGGATCTACGGGAGCGGTCTCAGATTTCTCATCCAGTGTACGCTTCAAATCATCAGTATTGGTAACAATTGCATCGGGATTGGCATTGGGTTCTTCAACAGCCGTAATATGCATGACGCCTTCATTAAAGTCGGCATCTGTGGGAACGCCTTCTTCTCCCTTGTACTTAATTTCACCGCTGCTGACTGTGCCAGTTTGGGCGGCAGCCGAATCAGCATCGGGTGCTTTTACAGGTTCAGTCGCAGGTGCCACCAGTATAACCGCAGTGTCAACTGGTTCGACGGGTTTAGTTTCTTCAGTGCTTGCAAATGCAGCGCTTGTTGAAAGAAATGTGAGGCCTAAGCCTAAAAACAATGCCTTCATAAATGTTGATTTCATATGTCATTCCTCCATCGTCATATGTTATTTCATGGATCTCGCTGTGGAGAGGGCTTCCTCTCTTGTAATATTCCCTTTAACCGAGTATTGATTTCCATTCACAAACCAGATACATTCGGTTTGATTTGGGTCTGACTTTAAGTACCCGGCGTTTCCGTTTATGGCAACGCTTTCATAATCCTTCGGAGCCCCCGGCTGTTCGGCCTTTTGCTCCATGACTTCCATTGTCTTGTCTGTACCTTGGTAGATCAGCTTCACATATTGCGGTTCTGATTTATCTTGCAAAGCCGTGCTTACAGTCTGAAGGCTCATCCCCTCCGGAATTTCCTCGGGGATTAGAAAGCCCTTTCCATAGTATTCCTGAGCCTTTGTATAGTCTGGCGCCATCTCTGCCCTCAGGGTATTGTCATTCATGATATTGATTTTAGGCGCTTGGGGGGCTTGAGTGGTATTTGGCACCGTGAAAAGGCCTGAAAATCTTAATGTTACTAGGATGATCAGTGAACAGGCTATAGGTAAAAGGATTTTTGCAACGTTTGTCTTCTTTGCTTGAGCTT
>JAOABT010000228.1 GCA_026418215.1 Clostridia bacterium
GCTCGGAGATGTGTATAAGAGACAGCGACGGAACGCCCTTTGTTCTTCTCAGCTTCCTTTCGTTGCCTTTCCTCTTCCTTCTGCTTCAACTCCTCCAGCCGTTTTTCTTCGAGCTCTTTCTCTTCCTGTTTTCTTCTATTGGTTTCGATGATGCTTGTAATAGTATTCCTAATGAGGGTGCCTACTATGTAAAAGGTCACCATCGCTATAAGCATATTTACTGTGTTTTCACTGTTTGAGACCTTGTTGGTATAACTGGCAAGACCGACAATGATGGCGGCGGAGAGTCCCAACAACAAAGGCAGCTTACGGACATAATCCATATAACGCCCTCTCTTACAAATATTTAATACCGGACCCGATAGTCTTCACCATCAGCAGCCCGTCCTCGGAAGATATCTCTATAGTCCGGCCAAAGTTGCCTCCCGTATCCTCTTTGAGGATGGGAATATTCAGCTCAGCTAAAATCGCTTTGGTCGCTTCAGCATTACGGAGGCCAATTTTCATCGATTCATTATTGCTGGCGAAAGCAAACATCTGAGCGCCGCCTGCTATCTTGGCCACCAGGCTTCTTCGGTCACACCCTAAAGCCATCATTTCATCTACCAGATCAACAATGCCTGTATCGGCAAACTTTGCTCTGTTGGTGTTTGCTGTGGCAATCTTTGATGTTGGCAGCATGATGTGTGCTAATCCAATGATTTTCCTTCTGGGGTCATACAATGCAATACCAATGCACGAGCCAAGCCCCAGGGTTGTTAATATGGACGGATGAGCGGCTGCCTTAAGGTCAGCCATGCCCACCTTAATCAACTCAGCCATTATTCTACCCCTAAAGCTCGCAACAGCCTGCTGTAGGATACATCGTCGGGAACGAGGAAAAGGTCCCCGATAACGCTGTCCAACCCATCTGTAAATTCATTTTCAACATACAATACCGTGTCTGAATTCTTGCTAAATTCTATGGCCGGCACACTTAAAATAGCGCCCGCCATATCGATGGCAAGATCGGGAACATCAGGCATAATCTTCAGGTTTGTTAGGTTAGAAAGTGCCGAAAGATAGGACCCTGCCAAGATATTACCAACTTCCTTGAGTGCCGAGCATGTCATTTCGTCGTATTCGAGCTCAGTGTTAACAGGTCTCCCCATGAGGATATTGACGAGAAGCCTTGAGCTCTGGTAGTCGAGAATGAACATCATAATACCATTAATATCGCCCTGTACACCCAAAAGGATACCAACAACCTGAGTTTCAGCTCCGCCGAGAACCTCACTGACTTCAGAGAATTTCATAACCCTGATCTGGGGAACCTTCATGTCAATTTTCTTATCAAGCATCTTGGCAAGGGCCGTTGCTGCATTTCCTGCACCTATATTTCCTATTTCTCTCAGGACATCAAGCTGAAAACTGTTGAGTGAATTTACCTCGAGGTTATTGGTCATCTTTTCACTTCACCTTTCGGATTATTCTTTCGTCACTAGTTCGGTGATAAGCTTTTCAATATTGAGGAGGGTTACGAGCCTTCCTTCAACCTTACCGATACCGATGATGTAGTCGAGGGTTCTGTCATTCGTAATGGAGGTGACGCTTTCAATATCGCTGTCTTTCAGGGCTATGACTTCAGCCACCGCGTCTACGACGACACCTACGGTCACATCGTTGAACTTAAACATGATGATACGCGTATCATCATCTGCCTCCCGTTCCTCAAGGCCAAATTTAAGCCTCATGTTCAGTATGGGGATGATCTCACCGCGCAGGTTGACGACACCCTTCAAATACGGAGGCGTTGTAGGAACTCTGGTAATGTTCATCGCTTTTTCAATAATGGAAACCTTATGGATGTCGGCTCCGAATTCCTGATCCGCCACCTTAAAGACTACAAACTGCCTGGTATCCTTACCTGCTGCTTTTATATCCATTGTTTAAACCCCCTCGAACCTTTTAACCTCTTTATTAAAGGGCTAATGAATTAACATCTACAATTAGGGCCACATTACCGTCACCAAGGATGGTTGCGCCGGCTATGCACTTAACACCCGACATGACCTTGCCAAGGGACTTGATAACAATTTCCTGCTGACCGATCAAGGAATCTACTGTAAAGGCAGAGAGCTTATCGCCCTTCTTCACAATGACGCAGATGAGGTTCTTCTTCTTGCTGTCAGGTATGGCGTTCTCAACACCCAGGCATTTATCAAGACGAACCACCGGGATGACCATGTTACGCAGCATGATGACTTCCTGGTTTCTTACCATTCTGATATCGCTGAGCTTCACGTTGTCGATCTCGCGGATGGAGCTTAAAGGTATAGCGTACTTCTCCTGCCCGATCTTGACAAGCAGAGCCTGAATGATGGCCAGTGTGAGCGGCAGGCGGATGATGAACTTGCTGCCCTTGCCCATTTGGGTTTCAACCTCAACCATACCGCCAAGAGCCTCAATCTTGGTCTTAACGACATCAAGCCCGACGCCTCTGCCTGACAGGTCGGTAACCTTATCTGCGGTACTGAAGCTGGGCTTAAACAGGTACTCAATGACTTCCTTATCGGACAAAGAGGCTACCATTTCGGGTGACTCAAGGCCCTTTTCGGCAATCTTCTTTCTGACCTTTGCAATATTGATGCCGCGGCCGTCGTCCTCAACCTCGATGATGACGTTATTGCCGTCCTGATAAGCGCGCAGATAAATGTTGCCGATTGAAGACTTGCCAGTCTTGGCACGCTCGTCGCGGGTTTCAAGGCCGTGGTCTGCCGAGTTTCTCAAAATATGAATCAACGGATCGCCGATTTCGTCGATAACCGTTCTGTCAAGCTCGGTCTCCTCACCGGACATCTGGAGCTCAATTTCCTTGTCGAGTTCTCTTGCGATATCGCGGATCATTCTCGGGAATCTGTTAAAGACGGTTTCAACAGGCACCATGCGCACCTTCATGACCGCGTCATGGAGGCTTGTGGTGATGCGCTCAAGGGATTCTATGGACTCATTGTCGCTGTCGTCACGGTTGTGACCCGATTCATCCAGGCGGTTCTTGATGATAATAAGCTCGCTGACGAGGTTCATGAGGGTATCCAGACGGTCGATGTCGACGCGTACGGTCTTACCGGTTTTCTGAACCTTCTTGGCCTCCTCGTTGGAGGCGTTCTTCGTGGCAACAGCCTTGGAGGCCTTATTGAAATCCACAACGGCGGCTTCCGCTGTTGCAGCTATTTCCTCCTGAACCATGCTTACACCGATCATTTCAGGTGATATGCCAGTCACACCCACGCCGGAAATTTCAGCGACGGAGTTGATTTCTTTCTCAAAGAATTCCTTGGGCTGCTTGGAAATAACAATTACCGTAAAGTCATATTCAAACCTTTCATCCTCGATATCCTCAACCTTTGGGACAGATTTGATGACCTCGGAGTTCTTCTCGAGAATCTGGAAGACAATGAAGGCACGGGCAGCCTTCAAAAGACAGCCCTTGTCAAACATGACGTGTATTTCAAATACGTTCATGCCTGCTTCCAATGCCTTTTTAATGACGTTGATATCATATTGGTTGAGGGCAACCCTCAAATCCTTGCTTTCAGAGGTCGGCTTGGGCCTTTCAGGCGCCGATTTGAACGAGGCTTTTTCATTGGGAGCACTCGCGGAAGCACCGCCGTTTTTAAGAATGGCTGAAAGAGCGTCAATGACTTCCTGGAAAGCCTCGCTGCCCTCATGACCGGTGGCCACGATGGTGTTGACGTAGGTTTCCAAGGCATCAAGACACTTAAACAGGACATCGACCATATTGGAATCGGCCAGGATGCGCTCATTGCGCAAGGCATCCAAAACGTCCTCCATATCATGGGTAAGCCTTTGCATCTTCGTATAACCCATGGTTCCGGACATGCCCTTTAGTGTATGAGCTACACGGAAGATTTCATTGAGCACTGGTTTATCCCGATTATTCTTCTCAAGCTCCAGAAGCGAGGAGTTGAGATGCTGCAAATGCTCTCTACTCTCTTCGACGAATATGTCGAGGTATTGATTCATATCCATTACCGGCGCACCCCCATGAAATTCATAATACAGGTTGGTATTTCTTGCAGGGGAACAGTTTTATCAACCACTCCCAGTTCTATGGCTGACCTCGGCATTCCGTAGACGATGCTGGTGCTTTCGTCCTGCGCAACGACGTAGGCATTTTTCCTTGTTTTAAGCTCCTTCAGTCCCTTACTGCCATCGTTGCCCATTCCGGTCATGATGACACCAATGATATTCTGTGCCTGCGATTCTGCTAAAGAAGTCATCATGACATCTGCGCTAGGCCTGAAGCCATTGGTAGGCGGAGTTTTTGTAAGTCTGATCCTCGTAGCTCTTCCTTCGCTTTGGAAGGTCGTATGGTTGTCACCAGGCGCGATGTAAATGGTTCCAGCCTTGAGCTCCTCATTATCCTCGGCCTCCTTGACGGCCATCTGACAGGTTTCGTTCAGCCTTGTGGCCAGCGAGCGTGTAAAGCCCGGAGGCATATGCTGTACGACTACAATGGAGGCCGGCAGATCTCCCGGAAATTCCGGAAGAATGCTGGATAAAGCTCTTGGTCCGCCTGTTGAAATTCCAACGGCTATAATGTATTTCAAGTCGGAGGCCTTGGAAACTTGCTCCGGGGCTCCCGGCCGAATCTTTTTTTCTATACTTGTCAGGGTTGGTGCCTTTTTCGATGTCCTGCAGGCCAGCTTGACCTTTTCAATAATCTCAAGCTTTTTCTCATCGGCTGACATATGAAAGACATTTTCAGGCTTCGAAATAAAATCAAAGGCTCCCAGCTCCAAGGCCTTGATGGTAGCGTTTGCACCCTCCTGGGTAAAGCTGCTTACCATAATGATCCCATAAGAGCCTTGCCTTTGCAGGTTTTCCAGACAACTGATGCCGTCCATGACAGGCATCTCTACGTCAAGCGTGATGATGTCAGGAAGGAGATCCTTTGCCTTCTTTAAAGCCTCAAGCCCGTCTTTTGCACTTCCTACCACACTGATGTCCGGGTCTTGCTCTAGGATGCTCTGTATGATGCGGCGCATCAAAGCGGAATCATCCACGATCAGTACCCTTATCTTTTTGTCGCTCATCTGGTTGACCAGCCCTTTTTCAGCAGTTTTCTCTGCGATTCAAATATATAGCTGATAATCTTTTCTCTCTCCATGTTGGAGATTTCAATAAATTCTAAGCCTACCTCGTAATCGAACTTGGCCTTGTCATGAACATTGATAATACGGACAATGCGCCCTAAAAACTTGACTTCGCTGCTAAGGTTTATTCTGCCTTCAAGACACCAGCCGTAATTGGGCTTTTCATTGGTCAGCATGCAGATGCCTCCGCCGCTGACATCCTTTGTAATAGCCTTTTTGAATTCTCCCCTGTCCTCGTTTTTCGTGGCCTTGTCTTCAAACATGCGATATTTCATATCTACAAGACAGTTGAACCGGAAAAAATTCCTTCTCTGGAGATGCTCCTCCCCTGAGGTCGGCTGTACATGTAAAAGATAGATGTTGCCTGCCATTTTGCGTTCAAGCGCCAGGGCAGAAAATTTTTTAAGGTCTCCGTTCCTTTCGAAAACCACGTCCATTTTGGTGCCGCGGTGTACCGGGTATATTCTGCCTTCACTGATTGGAGCCAGTATTTCAATCGTACCATCAGGCAGACGGGTTTCAAATTGACTCACCAAGAACGGCATAATGCGTTCTCCATTGTTGTTGTACAGCTCCAGCTCCAGCTTTGTGCCAAGGGTGAGTTTTATTTCGTTCATTTAAAACCTCATATCATTAGTCTATCACATTTTCAAGCTGCATTAAACTAAATTATAACACAGTTCGAGCTTATCATGCACCAAAAAAGGACAAAAGCTTCGAAATGAACCCCTTTGCCCCCATAGATCCGTCAGGTGCCTTGTTGGCAAAGAGCCTTTCTGCAATCTCATGGATGTTCCTGGCAGCCTGGCACTTGGGATTGACCAGGGAAAAGGGCTTCTGCATTTTGACACACTTCGTCACAGTGTCATCATATAATATATACCCAACTTTTAAAAGCTTTAATGACAAAAATTTTTCCGAAACGACACTTAATTTGGTGGCAATTTCTTCAGCTTCTCTCACATTTTCGGCTTTATTGACCAGAATTTGTATCCTTTTCTTCTTATCCCGCCTTGAAACCATCTTGACCAGGGCATAGGCATCGGTAATGGAGGTAGGCTCGGGGGTTGTGACCAAGAGCACCTCATCGGCAGCCATGATGAAGCTCATGACATTCTGTGAAAGTCCCGCGCCCGTATCAATGAGAATAACATCGAAAAGCTTGTCCAGCAGCGCTATGTTTCCGACGAATTTTCTCAGCTGCTTTCTGTCGAGGCGTATAAGCTCCTCAACGCCCGAGCCCCCCGATAGAAATTTGATATTGTCGGGGCCATCGGTCAGAACCTCAAAGATGTTCTTCTCGTCGTGTATGAGATCGAGCATGGTGTACTTGGGAACAATGCCAAAAAGCACATCGATATTGGCAAGGCCGAAATCGACGTCCAGAATGACCACACGAAGCCCCATCCGGCTTAAGGCCAATGCCAGGTTAACCGTGACATTGGTTTTCCCTACGCCGCCCTTGCCGCTGGTGATGGTAATGACACGAGCCTGCTTGGGCGCAGGCTCACCCGAACCGCCATCCTGCCTGTCGGTCTTCTTCTGGTCAACTATTCTTCTAAGCATCTCTGCCTGGTCGTTCATGAATACCTCCAAAAAATTGAAAGAGGGAAGGCCAACTAAATATTGGGCCTGGCCGACAAAAGGCTGGCTACGAGCTGCTTGACATTGGCAATCTCGAGATCGTCAGGTACGCTTTGGCCGGCGGTGGTGTAGGATAGGGGCTTGCCGGTCATGTAGCGGGCATTGAGCATAATGCCTGGAACCGGTGATTCGTCAAGCTTGGTGAAAAGGAGCTTATACTGCTTCATAAAGGCATAATACTCCAGAATTTCACGGATGGAGTTCTTGCCGGAATTGGCGCTCATGACAAGGTAGGTCTCGTCGGCGTTAACAGCGCTGATAAGCATCTTGAGCTCATCAAAATGGGACTTGTTTTTATGGCTCCGTCCGGCTGTGTCGACCAAAATCAGATCCTTGTCAGAAAGGCGTTCAAGAGCCCCCTGAATCTCCCGCGGCGAATAGACAACCGTCACCGGAATGTTTAGAATCTCGGCATAGGTTTTAAGCTGCTCCACGGCGGCAATACGGTAGGTGTCAGCTGTGATGAGACCTACCTTTTTCTGCTTGTTCAAGGTAAAATCAGCGGCAATCTTGGCGAGGGTTGTGGTTTTGCCTACGCCTGTGGGACCCACGAGGATGACGACCTTGGGCTTTCCGTCCTCTTTAAGCGTCAGGGGCTCGGGTTCTCCAAGAAGGACGGTCATGACCCTCCCGGCCAAAGCAAAAACGTCCTCGGTCTTAAGGCTGTTGCCACCGCGTTCACGGATTTTGTCAACTATTTTCTCGATGAGCTTTGGCTCCACATCATGATCAAACAGAACGTCTCTCAACATTGTGAGGCCCTCTCCGTCAGGAGCCTGAGACTGGTCCTGCTCCTTAGGTTCTGGCTCAGCCTCGTCCTTGGATTGGACAGCCTTGTAGATTTGCTCCAGCATGCTCTCCATGTTTTTAACCTTGTTTTCAAGGTCAATGATCTTTTGGTTGTCCTGGGCGGTGGCAGGCGCTGCTTGAGTGCTGGCGTGGGTTACCTGCCCCGCGGCATGGGTAGCTGGAGATGCTGTGTTTACGCTGGGCGCGGCCTGCTGAGCATAGGCGTCCGGTGCCTGTCTTACCGGTTCAGGTGCAGGATTTGGATAGGTTACCGACCTTGGCTGTTCCTGTACAAACGGTTGGGCATTCTCGCGGACACGACTTGTCTGGGTCATGGTCTGCTGGTATGCCGCCTGTTGAAAAGGGTTGATGGCAGCGGCTCTTGACTGAAAGGCGGCAGGCTTCTGAGGCTTCACGTAATCGTCATCGATGGCCGCAACAACCTCAATCATAGGCTTGGAAAAAAGGCCCATAAGCCCTTTGGGTTTGACTTTGCGGCTGTTCATGATGACGGCCTCGCTGCCAAGGTCCATCTTGACCTTCAGTAAGGCTTCCTGCATATCCTTACATGTGTACCTGCGTATCTTCATTCAAGTTCCGGTCCTTTCCGTTGATATGGGAACTTTTCCTCGTTTATCTTCTCCAATGCTGCAGGGAACTATTGACTGTTTCTTTTACACGCTTACCATTCCGATGGCATTAACCTCAAGGGTGGGGTCCAATTCATTATAGGACAGAACCACAAGGCCAGGAATGGCATGTTCTGTCAAGCGTTTGAAATAGAGCCTCACCACGGGAGATGCCAGCACAATGGGCTGCTTGCCTGTTTGGGCCATCTTTTCGGAAAGCGAGGCTGTGTTGTTGACAATACGGTTGCTGACCGAGGGCTCCAGAGCCATGTAAGAACCTGCCTCGGTCTTTTGGACCGAATCCAGGATCATTTGCTCAAGCCGCGGGTCCAGTGTGATGACCTCCGAATTATTTCGGTTGATATAGGACTTGGAAATGGCTCTTCCCAGGCCTTGGCGGGCATATTCCGTCAGCATGTCGGGGTCACGCGTAATGGGCGCATAATCGGCCAGCGTCTCCAAAATGGTGACCATGTCGCGGATGGAAACGCCTTCCCGCAAAAGGTTTGCCAGGACCTTCTGAATCTCGCCGAGGCTCATGAGCTTTGGAATAAGCTCGTCCACAATAGCGGGATAGGTGGTCTTGACATTGTCGATGAGAGTCTGTACATCCTGACGGCGCAACAACTCGTGGATGTGGCGGCGGATGATCTCCGTCATGTGGGTCGCCACGATGGATGGCGGATCGACCACCGTATAGCCCATCATTTCGGCTCTGTCACGCATGGATTCGGGAATCCACAAAGCGGGAAGACCGAAGGCGGGTTCGGTTGTAGGAATGCCGTCAATATCCTCGTCGGCGGTGCCCGGATTCATGGCCATGAAGTGATCGAGCAGGAGCTCGCCTCTGGCCACCTCAACACCCTTGATCTTCACAACATATTGGTTGGGTGACAATTGAATATTGTCACGCAAACGGATGATAGGCACAATAACGCCCAGCTCCAAAGCAAGCTGGCGCCTGATCATAACCACACGGTCCAGAAGATCCCCACCCTGGTTTTTATCGGCCAGCGGGATAACCGCATACCCGAATTCCAGCTCGATGGGATCAACCTGGAGCAGGGAAACAACATTCTCGGGCTTTCGAATTTCCTCCACTTCCTGCTCCTCCACCTTCTGCTCCTCCTGCTTGGTAACAGCCTGCTGAGCAGACTGCAGACGTCTGCCAAGAAAAACGAGGCCGGCCGCCACGAGCAGCAGGGACCACTGCCACAAAATGGGCACTAAGGTTATGCAGGCACCCGCGCCGATATACAAAACGCGGGGGCTGTTGAACAGCTGCTTGACAATGTCACTGCCGAGATCGCCGTCGGAGGCTGCGCGGGTAACGATAATACCCGTTGCAATGGCAATGAGAAGAGACGGAATCTGGCTGACCAAGCCGTCACCGATGGTGAGGATGGTGTAGCGCGAAAGCGCTTCGTCAATCGGCACCTTGAGGAAGATCATCCCCATGATAATACCGCCGATGATGTTGATAAAGACGATAATGATGCCTGCAATGGCATCGTTTTTAACGAACTTCGTAGCACCGTCCATGGCGCCGTAGAAGTCAGCTTCTCTCTGGACTCTTCTTCTTCTTTCCTTGGCCTCGGTCTCGCTGATAAGCCCCGAGTTTAAGTCGGCATCAATGGCCATCTGCTTACCGGGCATTGCATCGAGGGTGAATCTTGCTGCAACCTCGGATACACGTTCCGCGCCTCGTGTTATAACGAGGAACTGGACAATCATAATGACAAGGAACACGATGGCGCCGACAACGAGGTTATCGCCGCCGACAAACGAACCGAAGGCGTGAATAACCTCACCGGCTTCACCTTTACCAATAATAAGACGGATGGAGATAATGTTAAGCGATAGCCGAAAGAGGGTCGTAAACAAAAGCATGGTCGGGAAAGCGGCCATGGAAAGCGCATCTGTTGCATAGATGGCGTTAATGAGCATCAGAAGGGCCAGGGTGATATTCACCACCAAAAGAACGTCCAACAGAAAAGTCGGTATCGGAACAATGATGAATAGAACTATGAAAACCACACAAATTGCAACCATCAGGTTTCTGTTGTTCATCGATACTCCCCCGGTTTTCTAAACCATTTTCTTTGGTAATTCTAACAGCTTGCATGCCTTGACAGGCAGCATTGTCGAAACAATGTTAAATTTGTCTTACAAATTCATTTTATAATAAAGTGTTTGTCGAAACAATAGCGTGTTTTGGCAAGGGTTTTGGCCTGCTTATCGGGTTTGGGCCGCCGGAGCCTTGCCTTCCAGGCTGTAAACGAAGGCCAATACCTCTGCCACTGCCTTGTAAAGCTCGGGCGGAACCGCCTCGCCAACGTCAACCGTCTTGTAAAGGGCCTGTGCAAGGGGCCTGTTTTCCACTGTCTGGATGTTATTCTCCTTCGCAACCTCCTTGATACGCTGGGCCAGGAAGTCTACACCCTTGGCCAGCACATACGGCGCTGCCGCCTTCTGGGGATCATATTTGATGGCCACCGCAAAGTGGGTCGGGTTGGTAATAACCACATCGGCCTTTGGCACGTCCTTGAGCATGCGGCGCATGGAGATTTCGCGCTGCTTCTGCTTGATTTTCTGCTTAATTTCCGGGTTACCTTCCATTTGCTTGTATTCTTCTTTGATTTCCTGCTTGCTCATGCGGATTTCCTTCTCGTGCTTACGCCATTGGAAGAAATAATCGATAGCGGCTATGATCAAAAGTGAGAAACAAATTTTGATGGCAATATCCAGGGCCGTATTGATAAGATACAGGGCTAAAGGCCCTATTTCCAAGTCCATCAGCTTCATCATGTTGGTAAATTCCGCCTGGATGGAGGCCCACGCCACCCAAGAGACAAGAATCACTTTTGCAATGGACTTTGCAAGCTCAAACAGCGAACGGGATGAAAAGATATTTTTGAGGCCCTTCATGGGGTTGAGCTTTGAAAATTTGGGCTTTAAGGGCTCGAACGTAAAAAGAAAACCTATTTGAACATAGGTACCAAAGGTCCCAATTACCATGGCGATAATGAAGAAGGGTGCCGACATCTTAACAATCTCAAGCACCACGAAGGTTACCAGCCGCATGATTTCAGACGGCTCCTGAAGGCTGAAGGTCGAGGTTTCAGAGAAAAACATGTTAAAAACCGACACGCATTCCCTGTAGATAAAATTACCAAATATCTTTACAGCGAGAAAAAGAATCAGGAGAATCAGGCTGGCAGGAAGCTCCTTGCTCTGCATGACCTGGCCCTTTTTCCTTAAATCCTGTCGCTTTTTAGGGGTTGCCTTTTCGGTCTTGTCCGAGGCATCGGCAAACAGCTGAAGGTTGATGGCTGAAAGGCCTCTTGGAGGTACAGGCAAATAAACCGATTTTGACCCTAAGGCTTTAATCGGCTTGTTCTTTGCTCTATAGGCTTTAGATAGAAAAGCTGCCTTCGACAGCATCATGCTCATCCTTCACCTTCACATCTTCTATGAGTTCATTTCTGATAGTCACTTTGTCATTGCATTTTCTTAATAGGCCATGATAATCGGACTTCGTTTACAGTTTGCCTTAAGAGATTTAATCAGGAGTACCTCTTTCTGAAAGCGCCACGCCTTATATGCTCATCCTTTTAGGGGCTTCCCGCCCGGTTTAAGAACCGGTAGATTTCCTGGTAGGTGCCTGACATAATGACATGGACAATGCCCCTAAAGGCGCCAATGGTTATCAGTATAATCGCAAAGCCCAGAATGACCTTGACAGGCATACCCAGCATGAAGACATTCAACTGGGGCATGCTCTTTGAAATAATGCCCAAAGCCAGGTCGGTGATGAGAATAGCCACCGTGATTGGAGCTGCAATCTTGAAACCAATGGCAAATACGTTGCCAAAGAGCACCACGACCTGCTTTAACAAATCTCCGCTAAAATGCATATGCCCCAGCGGTAAAACCGTATAGCTGTCCACCACAGCCTTAATGAGCAGATGATGGGAATCGGTCACCAGCATGAACAACGTTGCGAAAATAACATAAAAATCGGCTGTAATAGGAATTTGGACGTTGGTAATTGGATCGAACACCGATACCATGCCGAAGCCGATTCGCATGTCTATGAGCTGACCTGCGATATAGATGCTTGAAAAAAGCATATAGGAAATAAATCCAAGCATCAGTCCGACTACGAGCTCTTTGCCGATAAGCACGGCATAGGAAGCCAGGGTATTATAGGTGGACAAATCAGGAACCGGCACTGTATTGGCTGTAATAATGGTAAAGACGAAGCAAAAGCCGGCCTTGAAATAGGCGGGTATGTTGCGGCGCCCAAAAATGGGTGAAAGAAAGAACATGCCTGAAATACGGACCAGAACCAGTAAAAATATGCTCCAAATGTCTGTCAGAAAATTAAATGGAATAGTTGTCATGCGCTACTCCTTACATTCCAATGAAGCGCAGCATATCCGAAAACATCCTCATGGTAAATTCCTTCATCACCGTTAGCATCCAGGAACCCAATAAAATGAGGGAAACAAGCATGGCGATGATCTTGGGCACAAAATGGAGAGACTGCTCCTGGATTTGAGTCGTTGCCTGGAATATGCTGACGATAAGCCCCACGACCAGTCCAATAATCAGGACGGGAGCCGAAACCTTCATGATGGTCATCATGGCATCTCGGGCCATATCCAATAAATACTGCTCCAAAGCTTTTCCTCCAATTCAAAAAAGGCGAAGGGAAAACCCCTTGTTTGCGTTGTCTTGTGTACGTATCTGCATTGTCTTGTTTACATCGGCTTTTCTCAATGAAAGGCCGTATCAGGCTTTCTAATTCCAGCTAGGCTCAACAACAAGCTGCTGGGCCATAATCATAGGCAGATTCAACCCATTCTTTCCCACTATCGTGCAAACGACTTGATGATGGTTTCAGTAAGAAGATTCCAGCCGTCTACCAAGAGGAACAGAAGAATCTTGAAGGGCATTGAAATCATGACCGGCGGCAGCATCATCATACCCATGGCCATCAGCGTACTCGCCACTACCATGTCGATAACCAGGAAGGGAATATAGAGCATGAAGCCCATTCGGAAGGCTGTGTTCAGCTCGCTGATCATAAAGGACGGCACCACAACAGTCAAGGGAAGATCCACAAGGTTTTTGGGGGCTTCCACCTTTGCAATGCTTGCAAAGAGCGCCAGGTCCTTATCCCTTGTGTATTTCAGCATAAAGGTCTTGATGCTGACCTCTGATTTATCAATAGCCTGCTCTAGCGTAATCTTGTTCTCTGTGAAAGGCTGAAGCGCGTTTTGATTAATGTCCGCAATGACGGGCGTCATCACGAAGAAGGTAATGAATAGCGCCAAACCGATAACCACCTGGTTTGGGGGAATCTGTTGGGTTCCCATAGAGTTCCTTAAAAAGGAAAGCACAATAATGATGCGTGTGAAGGAAGTCATCATTATGAGAATGGACGGTAATACCGATAATACCGTTAGGAGTAAGAGTAACTTTATGCTGCTGGAAATTTCTTTAGGGTCATTTGTGGAATTAATTGAAATTCCGTTGTTTGAAATGGAAATGCCCGGCGCAGCATTGGCCACCGAGCTCACTAATCCAAGGCATAGTAAGGTTAATACAATAAGGACTACTATCTTTTTCTTTCGCATAACACCACCGTCTGTTTTCTTTAGTTCATCCCTTGCTTTTCACTAAGTTTCTGCAGCCGCTTGATGCTCCCCAGTATGCCAGTTGGCTTGCTCTCAGCGTTTTCATCGTTTTGCGAGCTCTGGCTCGAGGTTTTCTTTTGACTAAGTCCTGCGTAGGATTCAAAGATCCTTTTGAAGTCAAAAATGTTGGTTGAGGGTGTTTCCTCCGAAGCAGCCTCTTCGGTTTGCTCCGGCATCTCGATTTCAGAAACCATTTCAAGTCCCTTCTTGCTTGAGAGGAACAAAAAATGCTTCTTGCCCACAAGGATTAGAAAGAGACTTCGATCCAACCCAAGGGGCAAGGTTTCAACAATCTTCATGCTTTTATTTTTTGCCCCGCCCGAGAATTTCTTGCCCAGAAGCTTCGTCGTATAATAACAAAGACCCAGCACAACAGCGAAAACGAGCAGTAGACCAAGAATTTCCATGCTAACTCCCTTCCTTCTACGGATTGGATCAGCCTACGACTTTCTTAACCGCCTCAATGACACGCTCAGCCTGGAAAGGCTTAACGATAAAGTCTCTGGCACCGGCCTGTATGGATTCGATAACCATGGCCTGGTGACCCATTGCCGAACACATAATGATCTTGGCAGCGCCGTTTAAGGACTTGATCTGTTTAACAGCTTGTATACCGTCCATTTCAGGCATGGTGATATCCATGATGACAAGGTCCGGATTCAGTTCCTTATATTTTTCAACAGCTTTAATACCGTTTTCGGCTTCACCAATGACGGTATAACCATTCTTTGAAAGGATATCTTTGATCATCATACGCATGAAAGCCGCATCATCAACGATCAGAATATTTGCCATAGGTCAAATCCTCTCCCTATAAAAATTCAGCTACTTTAAATCTATACCACCAGTGATTCGTTCTTTATCAATTATATTCGATTATTTGACAAAAAGAAAGTCTTTTCATGCAGGCTATAGTCTTTTTGACGGATGAATAATGTCAGTTATTCGGACGCCGAAGCTTTCATCAATGACAACAACCTCGCCCTTGGCTATGGTTTTTCCGTTCACCAGTATGTCTACAGGCTCTCCGGCAAGCTTATCCAGCTCAATAATGGAGCCCTGACCGAATTCCAGTATTTCACGAATTTTTTTGGTTGTCCTGCCCAGCTCAACAGCGATTTGCAGCGGCACATCCATCAGCAAGCCAATGTTCTTTTTGTCGAACTCAGAGAAGCCATCGTCAAAGGCCTGGAAATGCACAGGCTGAACATTAACGGGGTTGTAGGCGGGCTGCTGGGGCTGCATCTGAGGGTAACCATATTGCTGCCCGTAGGAATTTTGCTGCATGGGCTGCTGCATGGGCTGCTGCATGCCATACTGCGGTATTTGCTGCATAGGTGGCATCTGCATTTGCTGCGGGGGCATCTGCATTTGCTGCGGGGGCATCTGATACTGCTGCTGAGGCATCTGCTGCACCGGCGGCATCTGCAGGGTCTGCTGAGCCTGGGGCTCAACTTTTGGCGCTGCCTGCTGAGGCTCGTTGTGCCTCAAGAGGTTGGACACCATTTCCTTGGCAAAGGAAACCGGCAAAATTTGCATGATTTCACTGTCAATCAGCTCCGCTACCTTCAAGGAGAAGAGTATGGCCACAAGGTTGGAGTCCTTATCGATACGGATTCTGTCGACATCAGTGCCTGCATTGATGAGCGTAGATTCAGGCGGAGAAATGTCCACCCTTTTTTCAAACATGGAGGACAGTGAGGTTGAGGACGAGCCGACCATCTGATTCATGGCTTCGCTGATAGCGCTTAAATGAAGCTCGTTGAGCTCGCCTTGAACGTTTCCAAAGCCATCGCCGCCCATCATGAGGTCGGTAATGATCTTAACGTCCTCTTCCTTCATGACAAGAAGGTTACAGCCCTTAAGACCCTCGGTATACTGAACCTTGACGGCCACGTAAGGCCTGACGAACATCTTCGAGACCTCGTCCCAGGTGGTTTCCTCCACACGGGGAGTCGTGATGTTGACCCTCTGACCCAAAAGGGCGTAGAGCGTTGTGGCTGAGGTTCCCATACTGATGTTGCCGATTTCGCCTAAAGCATCTTTCTCTTCATCAGTTAAGAGACCGAGCTTTACCGGCTTGATTTCCGGCACCTCGACTTTCGGCTCATCTTCAATGCTGACACCGTTCAGAAGAGCATCTATTTCAGCCTGAGAAAGCATGTCGCCCATTTAGTCTTCCTCCTCTCGGATTACGTCGGTTACCTTGACCGCAACCTTTTTATTTCGAACACCGGGTTTCCCGTAGAATTTAAGCATATCTCCGACCATGACCTCAATCTTGCCGTTAACATCGGAATTCAGCGGAAGCACATCGCCCTGCTGAAGCATGAGAAAATCATGCACGGAGAGGGTGGTTCGGCCGAGTAACGCCATGACAGGAATTTTTGTATCTTCAACCTTGACTTCAATGGCGTGTTTTGTTTCCTCCGACGAACCTTTCTCAATAAGCGAGAACCACAGCTTGGTTGTCAGCTTTGACATGACCGGCTCAACCGTCATGTGAGGGATACAGACATTCAAGAGGCCTTCCACATCGCCTATCTTCGCCGTAAAGGTAACAAGCGCCACCATTTCGTTGGGAGACATGAGCTGGGCAAACTGAGCGTTTGTCTCGATTCTGTCCAGTGTGGGACGAATCCTGGTGACATTCTCCCATGGCTCGCGCATGAGCCCCAGCATCTGTGAGATTAAGCGCATGAGAATGGCAATTTCTATTTCGGTAAAGCCTCTGACCTTATCCATACCGGCGCCTTTCCCCCCGAGAATTCGGTCGATGAGGGAATACGCGATAGCTGGGTTAATTTCGAAGATAATGGAGCCCGGCAGAGGGTTGAAATTCACAATACCCAACACCGCAGGATTTGCGATGGAGTTTGTAAATTCCATATACTGCAGCGGCTGAACCGTCTGAACATCAACTTGAACCAGCGTTCTTAAATAGCCGGAAAGGAAGTTGGTCAAAAGTCGGGCATAGTTTTCATTGATAATCTGGAGAGTACGAATGTGGTCCTTCGCGAATTTGCTCGGACGACGGAAGTCATGGCTCCTGACCTTCTTTTCGGTCGTGTCCTTGCTGAATTCCTTGACATCAAGCTCTCCCGTATTCAGCTGTTGCAGCAGCCGGTCTATTTCATTTTGGGAAAGTATGTCACCCACTCGTTCTCCCCCCTTTTTACTGGATGATCCATTTATCGAAAATAATCTTCAAAACGATTTTCTGATTGGTTTTACCTGTGACAATATCATTGTAAATCTTGACAAGCGACTCCCTGGCTGACTGCATGGCGTCTTCTTCCTGAAGATCCGCATAGCTCTGGCTCCTGAAGTATTCTATGGTCGCTTCCTTGAGCTCATTCAGATAGGTCTTTTCAAACAGGGCCTTACGCTTCTCCAGAAGGCTGTTTTTAGGGCCGCCGTCATAGATAATGATAAAATGAGCCAAAAGATAGCTGCTCGGGTGGTCTGTTGTGCTTTTGATGTTAAAGATGGCATCCTGAGATGATCCAGCGGAGCCC
>JAOABT010000405.1 GCA_026418215.1 Clostridia bacterium
GGCATTATGCACGTTATGCATGCCGGGTGCGGGAACAAAGAGGCTCATATCCTGAGTCTCAGTCCGAACCTCAAAGCTGACGCCCTCCTCACCCTTGGAGGACAAATCGGTTGCCCAAACGTCCTGGTTCTCATCAATACCATAGAAAATAGTCTTGTGCTTTAATAAACCTCTCAAGCCTGACAAGAGCTCGTCGTCACCGTTTAGGATAACGGTGCCCTCAGGCCTTAAGCCCTCCAATATTTCGAGCTTAGCCTTGAGAATGTTCTGCCTGGACCCGAGCCGTTCGATGTGGGAGATGCCTATATTGGTAATGACCGCATAATCCGGCTTCACGATTCTGGATAGATAGCTGATTTCACCAAAGCCCCTCATGCCCATCTCGAAGACTGCAGCCTCGTGGGTGTCCTCCAGCTCCAGGACCGACAAAGGCAGACCAATCTCGTTATTGAAATTGCCCTTGGTTTTATGCACTTTAAAACGGGCCGACAAAATAGAGGCGATCATTTCCTTGGTGCTGGTCTTCCCTACGCTTCCCGTCACTGCAATGACAGGAATGTCAAAAAGATCACGGTAGCCCGATGCGAGCCGTCCCAAAGCCTTCAGGGTATCGTCCACAAAAATGGCCGGGCGATTTTGAGGAACCGTCGTTCCCTCGTTGACCATGACGATTTCAGCTCCGTTTTCAAAAGCCTGTGCTAAAAAATCATGCCCGTTAAAGCGCTCGCCAATAAGTGCTACAAACAATGAGCCCGCACCAAGTGTTCTCGTATCCGTGGAAACCTTGGTCACTAAAGTGTCAGAAGGCGCTGAGAGCCTGCCTCCAGCCATTTGAGCAATCGCTTCTGCGTGTAATGGTTTCAAAGCCTTCACTCTTCTTCCTTAAGCAAATTCTCAACAATCTCACGTTCGTCGTAATGAATGGTTTTATCCTTAAAGATCTGATAGGTTTCATGGCCTTTACCCGAAAGCACAATGACATCCCCGGGCTTGGCGTTGTCCAGAGCGTACTTGATGGCCTGCGTTCTGTCCTCAATAACCAGGTATTCACCCGTGGTTTTCTTAATGCCTTCTTCAATATCCTTGAGGATTTGAGCCGGCTCCTCGGTACGCGGGTTATCCGAGGTAATGATGGTGAAGTCCGCCAGGTTTCCGGATATTTCTCCCATCATGGGCCGCTTGGACCTGTCACGGTCGCCGCCGCAGCCGAATACGCTTATCAGACGTCCCTTAGCAAAGCCCTTGACCGTTGACAGGATGTTTTCAAGGCTGTCAGGCGTGTGGGCATAATCAATCATTACAGTATAGGGCTTGCCGGGAGTGGGAACAACCTCGGCACGACCGGGCACCTGAACATTCAAAAGCCCTTCACGGATAAGCGCGATGTCTATTCCGAGGGAGCCGCAGACAGAAATAGCGGCCAGAGCGTTATAAACGCTGAAGTATCCCGGTACCGAAACCTTCACGCGTTCCTTGAACCAGGGCGTCACAGCATCAAACTCGACGGAGTCCGAATGGGTGACGATATTCTGGGCTTTGACCTCGGCATCCTTTTCAATACCAAAGGCCATCATGGGGCATATGGCCTCGGTCATAACCCTGTCGGCATAAACGGCATCCGCGTTGGCAATGCCCTTCTTACACATCGTAAACAGCTTCTGCTTGGACTTAAAATAATCCTCCATGTCGGGGTGTTCAAAGCCGCCGATGTGATCCTTCGAGAAGTTGGTGAAAACACCCAGATCGAAGTCGCAACATGCCACACGATTGAGCTTCAAGCCCTGTGAGGAAACCTCCATCACAATGGTGGTGGCACCCTTATCCTTCATTTTCTCGAACATCTCCTGAAGATCATAGGATTCAGGTGTGGTGCGTCTTGCGGGAATTTTCTCGTTTCCGATACAGTTGGCTACCGTTCCGATAAGGCCCACGGTCTCCCCTGCTTTTTCTAAAATGGAGCGGATCATATAGGTTGTGGTGGTTTTGCCCTTTGTACCCGTTATGCCGATAAGCCTCAAGCTTTCAGAGGGGTTGCCGAACCATTCGGCAGAAACAAAGGCAAGCGCCTCACGTGTATTGGTTACTTTAATGACGGTGACATCACCGATCACATTAACATCCTTTTCAACAATTAAAGCGGTAGCCCCATTATCTACGGCCTGCTGCGCATATTGATGACCATCCGTTGCAAAGCCGTCAATGCAGACAAAAAGGTATTTAGGCAAGGCTTTTCTGGAATCATAGGTTACACCCCGAATTTCAATATTCAGGCTGCCTTTTACATCCAGCGGCTGGATTCTATGCGTCAATTCCTTCAACAGCATGTCGATTCCTCCCAATGGTATTTATCGTTTAGATTATATCCCTAACCAGAGCGAGTTACAACCTTATTGAGCCTTATTCCCGGGCACAAGGGCCGTAAAACCTCAGTCACTGACCATTTCCATAAAGCTTATTTCTACAACATCGCCCTTTTTAAGCGGCGTTCCGGGCGGATATTCCTGTTTCTGAACGGTGCCGCTGCCCCGAATGCGGATATTGAGTCCCACCTGCTTCATGGCCGTCGTTGCCTCCGAAACTGTCAGACGGCTCAGGTCAGGCATCTTCACGGTGAGCTCGGATTTGTCTACGTCAGTATAAAGGATGACAGTCGAGCTTTGAGGCACCGAGAAGTCCGCCTTGGGCGTCTGATTATAAACAATGGCATCAGGTCCTGTTTGTGAGCCTTCAACCGTAAACTTAAGTCCAAAGGCGTTGAGCTTTTCCTCAGCCTCCTTAAGTGTCAGACCGGTCACATTAGGTACATAGACCTCCTGTGTTAGCTGAGCCTTATCCTTTTCGGTATACTCGCGTTCCACCTGCAGATACTCCAGAATCTCCTCTGTGAGCTTTCCTGCTACAGGAGCTGCCAGAAGGCCACCGGTTCTCAAGTTTGAGGCCACCTGGGGATGATCGAGGGCTACCAGCACGCAGATTTGAGGCTTATCGGCTGGGGCAAAGGCCATGAATGAAACGATGTAGCGGCCATCGACTTCTGTTGTCAGTGTCTGGGAGGTTCCTGTTTTGCCTCCAATGCGATAACCGCTGACATAGGCGTTTTTACCGGTACCTTCTGCGACAACGCCTTCGAGGATGCTCCTAAGCTCAGTGGCAGTTTTCTCGGAGATGACCTTGCGAACAACCTGGGGCTCTGCCTCTTTAATAATGTTGCCGTTACTGTCGGTAATTCGCTTGATAATAGTGGGCTTTAGGAGATTCCCGCCGTTTGCGATAGCACCATAAGCAGTTATAAGCTGTATAGGGCTGATCTGGAAGCGCTGCCCGAAGGATGAGACCGCCATGTCAATTTCCTTCGGATTGCTGTGCCAGAGCTTTTTATATTCCTCGTTGCTGGGCTCACCCTGGAGCTCGATGCCCGTTCTTTCCTGAAAGCCGAACATTTTAACGTACCGGTAGAATTTCTCTATGCCAAGATCCATGGCCGTTTTGACGAATACGGGGTTACAGGAGTTATAGACGGCATGAAGAAAGTCTTCTGAGCCGTGCCCCCCCTTTCTCCAGCAGTCAATGGTATGTCCGGCCATGGAAATAGGCTTGCAGTATTCGGGTGTGCTCTGGGAGACAACGCCCTCTTCAAGGGCAGCTGCAGCCTGTCTCTTATACACATCT
>JAOABT010000414.1 GCA_026418215.1 Clostridia bacterium
GTGTATAAGAGACAGGTTCTGCTGGGTTTGCTCATGCCGCAACCGGCAAAAAGCAGAGTGAAGACGAGGAGGGTAGCGAGGAGTGAAGTTCCTTTTCTCTTTAACATTTTTTTGTCCTCCCTTTATATTTTATCTATGCACCTATTAGACTGGTTTATTTTCCCACAGGTTCATGTTTTTGCTTATGTATACAAAATACCTGCTTTGGTATCTTCACATGCACAAAAAAAGAGCTCTAGGAACGAATCAGACGAGATTCTTTCCTAGGGCCCTATCCTTACTTTATATACCAGCCAGTCTGTCAAGAAGCATATCTCACATTAGTCTTAACGATAAGGATTAACATAGATGTTTCCTATTGCTGTGAGGCCGTTTCGATTGGTTGGCTTGTATCTAAAACTCGGTTACTTTATTCGCAAGTATTAAGCATCACCTGGAAATATAGAACTTCTGCCGCTCCTCATCAGTCAAGGTTCTACCGTTAAGAAGCTCATTAGCACCTGAAATCAGCTCCTGGACATTAAGCGTCCAGCTGTGAAGATAAAAGTCCATATCCCCGTTGTCCAGGTTGATTTTCTTGTTAACGCCCAAGTCCAGAACCACAGCCTCGTCCTGCCATTGGTAAAGCTTGACGGGATCAAGCCTGAACCCGCTATTGAGGGTCGTTAGCATGTTACCGGAATTGACATCGTATAAAACAACCCTCCCCTGCTCGGAAACCACAAACAACCGGGTATTGTCCTTACTAAACTGTGCTTCCATCAAAGGGCTGAAGGTTCCCGAAAAAACGGCCAGAGGCTTTCCGTTTCGGGCATCCCATAGTCTTGCGGTTTCGTCCAATGAAGCTGTGACCACTTTGCGCCCGTCCTTGTCAAAGTGAGCCGCTGTCAGACCGCCGGAATGGCCCTGGAGCGTCAAAAGGCAGGTCCCGTTCTTTGTACTCCAGATTCTTGCAGTTTGGTCATCCGAGGCGGTAACAACCTGCAGGCTGTCGGGACTGAAATCCACCTGCCGAATAGGTCCCGTATGCCCTTTGAGCTTCGCCTCCGCTCTTTTCTTTTCACAATCCCATAATATCCCCTGATACTGGGCGTCAATGGCCAACAGCCTTTTACTGTCGGGTGTAAACGCCATATCTGTTATTTGGGCTCCCGCTTCAAAAACAAGGTTATTAGTGGCAGCATCACGGACGGTAAGAACACCTTCGGGCGACAACAAGGCCAAAAGAGCCCCGTTAGAGCTAAAGACAGCTTTCTTAACCTTTAAGGCCTCATCTGATAGATCAAACAGCTTCTTTCCCTTAACGGCGTCCCAAAGCGAAGCGCTTCCATCACTGCAAAGAACGGCCAATCGGAGGCCGTCAGGTGAAAAAACTGTCTTATCGACAGTATCCGAAAAGCCCTGTAATCTGGAAATCATCTTCAGGGTCTTTCTGTCGATCACATAGGCCTGTTTTTCCGCTGTAGCCATGGCAGCCCGGCAGCCATCCGCACTCAGGCTGAAGGTGGAAGGAATCCCCTTCATGGTAATGGTCAGGGGTCTGAAGCCCTCCGAGGTCATATCCCACAGCCGTACATAGGCGTCGCCAAATCCCAGAGTGGCAATAAACCGGCTGTCGGGTGAAAGCCAGCAGCGGCCGCCATAGGGCGTATAGGCTGTGAGGCGAGCCTTAAGCGTACAGGTCTGCACATCCCATAAAGAGACCCGTTTATCCTCCGAGCTTATGACAATGCTTTGGCTGTCCGGAGTAAACCGGGCATCCTTAACCGGACCCTCAAAAGTTTCAAGTCTGCCGGTCTCCTTCCCGGTAGCCGCGTCATAAAGACGAGCCGTTTTGTCATCGGATGCCGTTACAATCCATTTGCCGTCTGGGCTCATGTTAGCAGCATTCACCCTGCCGGAATGGCCCTTAAGGACAAACAAACACCTGCCATCCGCCGCATTCCAGGCCCTTGCAGTTGTATCCTCCGAAGCTGTGAGGATGGTTTTACTGTCGCTGCTGAAGGATGCTGAGATAATATTGGCCGTATGCCCCTTTAGGGTGGCGACCTCTTCACCGGAAATAAGATTGTATACCAACGGGCTTAAGCTGCCGGAAAGGGCTACGCCCCATTGTTTGTCAGGGCTTATGACCAAGGTGTGCGTGCTTGATAAATCATGGCTGATGGTCAGGCGCTTTTGCATATCGGCGGTATTGATGAGAACAAGCTGGTTCTTTGCGTCCCGGAAGGCCCCTAATGCCCCATCTGGCGAAAAGCCGAGGAACAGCCAGCCATTGATATCCATTTTACTGACCTCAGTTCCGGTTTCTGTACTCCAAAGCCTCATGGTATTATCCGCTGATACGGTTACAATGCGTCCGTCAGGCAGAAATGAAGCCCGATAAACCTCGGCCGTATGGCCGGAAAAAGTCTGCAGGAGTTGTCCTGTATGAACCAGCCACAGCTTAACTGTCCGATCATCGGAGGCCGTCGCCGCAAGCTTGCCGTCCTGGCTGAAGGCTGTCCATTGAACAGCGTTTAAGTGGGTAAGGCTTGCATGAGCCATGGATTTGTCATAAACGGCGCTGAACAGAGCGCCCCAGGCCTCATTGACAAGGGGCTTTTCGGGGTTCTTAAGGTCTTTGGGCAGAGCCTCGAGGGCCAGCATGATGGCCATCATTTTGTCACCCTCGGCAAGCTGCTGGCGGGACAAATCGGCAAGATAAAGGGACTGATTCAAAAGTGCGCGATCACGCTGGCTTACCGCCTTGATTTCATTGGACACAGCAATTTCCTTCTGCTGCGTCAAGGCTTGGTTGGCTTTGGACAAGGCTTTGTTGGATTTATCAATCAGTAAGGATTGGTAAAGTGCAAAACCGCTAAAAAACAGGATGACAGAGGAAATAACGCCTGCAAGAGACACAATGTTTCGAACAGCCCTCCGCTGATGCCTTCTGAGCAGCTCATCATAGGTACAACCCAAAATTGGAGCCGCCAGTCGTAAAAACTCAGTTTTTAGCTTCTTGAGCGACATTTGGCGTGATCTTGCCACGATGTTCGCGGCAAGTGGCTCCACCTTGAGGGTCAGAACCCGGTGCTGGCCATTATCCAGAACGATGGTACGCTCCTCCTCGCAAAGCGCTTCAGGGAACACGCTCCGAGGCTCTCCGCCAATAACCAAGGTTAAAATATTCTGATTTGTATTATCATGAATGGACTTAAAATAGCGGATTTCCTCCAGGCACCATTCAGAGCGCCTGGTTTCCTCCGAGCAGACTACAATGAGAAACCGGGATTGATCCAGAGCCTCCTTGATGTTGGCCCCAAGGTTACTGCTGGTCGGGAGCTCTGATTCATCCCTGAAGATGCGCTGGATGCGCGGCATATTCTTAAGAAGCGCGCCTTTGGGCGGTTTGTAGCTTTCCAGCAGCTTCTGAAGCCTTTGGGCTACTTCCTTGTCAAAGGGGAGATGCCTGTAGCTGATAAAGGCATCATAACGGTAAGACCTTACACTTTCCGTCTCCTGCATAGGGTTCCTCCAAACAGCATAAAATGGTCCAAGATCACTGTCTTAGTGTATTGACGAGGTCTGTCACACGCTGCTCCAAATCCTTCAGGCTTCCCTCATTTTTAATGATAACATCTGCAAGCTTTGCATACTCTTTCTGCGAAAGCTGGGATTGAATGCGGCTTTTTGCTTCTTCGGCAGTTAGGCCGCTGCGCTCCATGACGCGCTTGATTCGAACTTCCTCCGCAGCCTCTACGACCCAAACCTGATCGACTGTATCCAAAAAGCCATGCTCAACGGGAATAGGGACATCTAAAACAACAATGCCTTCAAAGTCCTCCTGCGCCAAATCCTGAAGCTGCTGTCGCATGGTTCGGACCACCTCGGTATGAATGATGGACTCCAGCTTCAGGCGAAGCGCTTTGTCGTGAAACACCTGGGCTGCAAGCTTCCGCCGGTCCAGGGTTTGGTCTACCTTTAAAACCTCCTGGCCGAAGCTTTCCACAATCAAGTGCCAGGCCCTTTTTCCCGGCTCCACCACCTGATGTGAAATGAGGTCCGCATCAATGACCTCTGCCCCGAGCTCTTTAAGAATGGCAGAAACTGCCGATTTACCGGACCCTATGCCCCCCGTTACACCAATAATCGTCATCTTGACCTCACCCTACCCTTATTTCGCCTCATACCAGGTATTCCCGGTTGAAACGTCTGCAATAAGAGGCACCGAGAGCTTAACAGCCTCTTCCATATTGCACTTGACGATGTCTTTGACCTCGTCCAGCTCGTCGAGCCAGGTTTCAACCAGAAGTTCGTCATGGACCTGGAGAATGAGCCTTGATTTTAGCTTTCTTTCCTTAAGCTCGCGCCAAACCCTGACCATGGCAATCTTGATGATATCGGCAGCACTTCCCTGTATGGGCGTATTCATAGCCACGCGCTTGCCAAAGGACCGAACCTGGAAGTTTGAGGCCTTTAGCTCGGGAATATACCGGATGCGGTGGAACATGGTCTCAACATAGCCCTTTTC
>JAOABT010000162.1 GCA_026418215.1 Clostridia bacterium
TCCCGGGGGATTACCGCAGGGTCTTTGTTCTTGCAGCCATTCCCGCTTTTTTAGGGGTTTTGACGATCCTTCTTTTTATCAAAGAGGCCAAATCAGGCAAAGAAGGCCTCAAACGTGTTCATTTCAGGGATTTCTCGAAGCGGTACTATGTCTTTCTCTTCATTGTTTTCGTTTTTACGCTGGGTAACTCCACTGATGCCCTGCTTCTCGTCAAGGCTCAGGATATTGGCTACAACATCGCCTACATTCCGCTTGTTTACCTTGTTTTCAATAGTGTGTCGGTACTCTTCGCCGTACCGGTCGGCATCCTGTCTGACAAGATTGGCCGCGAGCGCCTGATTATCGCAGGCTACGTCTTTTATGCCATAGTCTATTACGGCTTCGGACGGACTCACAGCAAATGGGTGATTCTGCTGCTCTTTGCGCTTTACGGCCTTTACAGCGCCGCGACGGACGGGGTTCAGAAAGCCCTTGTCTCGGATTTGGTCGATAAGGACAAAAGGGGCACAGGACTTGGTGTATACAATGCGCTTCTGGGCTTTACACTTCTGCCTGCGAGTCTCATAGCCGGCATTCTTTATGATAAGGTCAACAACAGCGTTCCTTTTTACTTTGGCGCGGCTACAGCCCTTCTTTCAGCGGTTATGATGTTCTTCTTCTATAAGCGGAAAGTCACCAAAACCGTTTAGGAGATGAATGGAAAGCCTCATCTTTGCAAAAAATGAGAGCAGGACTTGTTGGAAGATGAGGTGCGTCATGACCCAGATACGGATGGTGCTGATTATACTGGTGATAGGGCTCTTGGTTGCAGCCCTTCAGATCGTCATTTGGCGGTTCTCCAAGGACAGAGCCTTTTTCAAGTATATTCCGAGCCTTGTCCTGTTCATTGTGGGAGCCGTATGCGTTGTGAAAGCCGTCTGGTTTTCAACGGGCATGGAGGATTTGGCCTATTTTGTTTTGGCCATGCTTGTGGTGGGCGTGCTGATTATTTCGGTGGTTACAGGGCTTCTTCTGGATATCATCACACGAATAAAGAGATAATGGCGCAAAAAAAGAACCGGAGCCGCTTCTCCGGTTCTTTTTTTGCTGTTGGTCATGCTTAATAATAGAATTTGATGAATTTAATGGAATAGAAATCGCACAAGAGGATGTCATCGGTTTCTACTTCGTTAATCAGAATGTAGTTAGCGCCTACTGCCAGAAGGGTACCGGTTCTGTCAACCATGGTGTTGGTGCCGATCAGGAAGTCAACCGTTACACGGCGGCCTATTTGTGTTCTCATAAAGCCGTTCATGTACTGGAGGCTTTCGGTGGTTACCGGCATGGGCTGGTTCCATGGAACAATGGGTGCGGTGCTGCCGGGAGCGGCAGGGCTGGCGGGATAAATAGGACCCATGCTCTGGGGGAAGCCCTGGGGGCTCATACCCGGTGTCATGCCTGTGGGAGAAAAACTCTGGGGCATAAGGCCCTGCTGCCCAAGCGTGCCGGTTCCGTAGTTGGGGCCGGTGGGCAGACCGGTGGGCAGCGTGCCCTGGAAACCTGGAGAGCCCATCGAGGTCGGGGCCGGGCCTGTCGTTCCGAGCTGACCGAGCGTGTTCTGGGTGCAGCCGGGGCAGGGCGGCGTGTTATAGGGCTTGAAGCCCTGTGCGGGGGTTGTAAAGCTATCCATAAGTTGAACCTCTTTTCTTTATTTGGAATGATGGCTTTTAAGTCTGTGCGTATTTCTGTGTAGGCGTGTAATAGCAATGCTGGACAATACGGTTAAAGTACACTCCTGATTGGTTGCGGGGGAAATAAGTTTCGCAATTCGGGTTGAACGGGTTGTAATACCACAGGGATTCACCGGCACCGTAGAGCTTGTTTCCGGAAAGGGCCCAATCGGCAATGTCGTAATGTACCTGATCGGGGGTCATGTTGTAGATGTTTTGGGCATTGTACTGTCCGGCTACTGTTTCCATGACGCAGGTAAATTCTCCCGGGGAATTGATGACGCACCGAAGATCACCCTGGCATTTCTTGACGTATTCGCCATAAGCAATATTGACGCGGTTCATCACAACGGTTGCGACACCCTTCATTCCGTTGTCGCCTTCGCCCCCGGCCTCGCATTTGATGAGTCTTGCAAATAGTTCGCGTGCTGATAAAGGCATAATCCTCACCTTTGTTTCTTTTTACAGCTTGTTTACTGACTACATGAGTATTATATTAAGCGGCTCATAAAGGTGTTACCGATAAAGTGCCATGAAAAAAGCCTCTGTTCGTGAAAACAGGGGCCTTTACCTTATGGTGTCTGTTACTTCAGCACCCGGCTGAAAAATTTTTGGGAGGATGGCCCGAAAGGCCTGTTGAACCGTTTAAGATGATACAGGCACGAGGGGTCTTTCGTGATAAGGTTCATGCCTTCCCGGCAGGATAGGGTGCTTTTAAACCCAAATTCCTTCATGAGCTGCTGGGTTTTGTGGGTATAGGCGCCAAAGGGGTAGGTGAAGGCGGAGCACGCCACGCCGGTC
>JAOABT010000435.1 GCA_026418215.1 Clostridia bacterium
ATTACCGTTGATTTGTCCAAGAACCAAACCGCGGAACAGAGGGCCCAGGAAAAGGAAAAGGTTGTAGAAGCGGCCGAAGACATGGTTGTCGACGCCAGACAGCAAATAGAAAATAAGAAATTTGATGAAGCCAGGGATGAAATACGAGCCACCATCAAGGAAAAGGGTTTATCAGATAAGGTTCAGGTCACCGAGGAAAAGGATTACCTTTTGGTAACTTTGGAATCGGAGGTTTTCTTTGATTCGGGCAGTGCGGATATTAGACCCGATAGCATGAAGCTCTTGTCATCACTTGCTGAAATCCTTAAAAGCATCGACAAGGAGATCCTTATTTCGGGTCACACCGATAATGTCCCCATAAACAGTACGGAATTCAAATCTAATTGGGAGCTTTCCACGGCACGTGCAACAAATGTGGTTGGGTATTTCATTGAAACGGCCAAGATGGACCCCACAACCTTTACCGCAACTGGAAACGGTGAATACCGGCCCATAGCCGATAATGCCACGGCTGAAGGCCGGCAGAAGAACAGGCGCATTGAGATAAAGATTTTGAAGTAGCGGGAAATATCATATAATGGCTTCAGAGTCCTATGCCTTCTAAAGGTATAGGATTACCTTTATCAATGCCTTGGTGGGAGGTCTTTATGGAAACAGTAGTCACTGAAATTGCCAGAACACGCATGGAAAAAGATGTGAACGATGCCTTGGGTAGTTTGGGCCTGTTTGTTACCGCCATACGCTTTGACGAAAGTAAAGGCCTCTCTGTCATTATTGAGCTCTCTGGGAACGAAGGAGTGCTCATTTGCGCGTCATAAAAAAACTTAGCTGTCTCAAAAGAGACAGCCAGTTTTATGGATAGGTCTTTTCCTGTTAGTCAACAACCGGCACATCTCTGAAAAGAAGGCTGATGCAGTAAAGGCCAGCGACTCCGACTAATGAATATACAATTCTGGAGCCCAGCGTTGCAATACCAAATATGCCTGCTACCAGGTCATACTGGAAAAGGCCTACCAGCAGCCAGTTAAGAGCGCCTATGATAACAAGTAATAGTGCGATCCTGTCAATCGGTGTTCTCATATTCCTGACTCCTTTGCATTATATTAAAGACGAAAATAATCCGCCTTCATGACTTTATTATGGACGTTTTTATAAAATTAATTCTTCAATCATATTGAAATGCATGAATATTTGTGTGATATAATAATAAAGCTTTAAAAAGAAGATAGAAAATTTTAACGGAGGCAAAAGCAATGGCAGATTTTTGGGATTCCGAGGAGCTTCTCGGCAAGTTTGTAAAAAACAGCCGCGAAGAAATTCATATTAAGAAAGTGACAAAGGGAACTCGCGTCTATGTCGATATCAGAACTTTCTGGTTTGACAGCAACAGCGACGAATTCCGTCCCAGTCAGAAGGGCGTTGCCATTCCTATGGAGTTCGTCGGCGAGCTAAAATCCGTTTTGGAAACCATTGAATAAAGGATAAAAACTTCAACCGCACCCGTAAAGCTTGCGCTTACGGGTGCGGCATATTAGAACCGCACTTATGTATTTGCCGGCCGGCGAAAAGGTGGTGCGGATGTTATACAATATGCTTGCAATTTCAGGGATGTGATTTCTTGATCAAAGCCCTACCCATGCCTTATGTGCCACAGGGAGCCGTTACTACCGCGCTCCTTGCAGAAAACAGTCCGGCTGCTATAAGGAATATTCTTCTAAATCGCAACATTGAAATTATAGAGATTAACACCCATCAAAAACTGCCTTCACCATTGTCAAAGCATGCGGATATGCAGCTTGTCAATGTCAGTGAAGGTGTTTTAGTCTATGCCCCCGGTGTCGGCAAAGGGGTCCTACATACATTAAAAAGCCTGGGCTTTACCCTTATTGAGGGACAAAAGCATGTGGGCCCTTCGTATCCCGATGATGTGGCCTATAATTGCGCTATTGTAGGCCGACGGGCCTTTTTGAAAGCCAAAGCAGCAGATCCGGTATTGTTAGATAGTCTTAAGAGCATGCGGCTTGACATTCTAGATGTCTCGCAGGGCTACGCCAAGTGCTCTCTCTGCATTGTCTCACAGGAGGCCGTTATAACGGCTGACAAAGGCATTCATCAGAAAGCAAGGGAAACGGGTCTAGATTCTCTTCTTATTCCACCGCAGAAAAGCATCGGGCTGCCGGGCTATGATTATGGCTTCATAGGCGGCACCACCGGTCTTCTCTCCGCCGATGAACTTGGCTTTTTCGGCAATTTCAAGACGCTCGAAAGCGCTGATGTTATTTCTTGTTTTTTAAAGAAGCATGGTGTAAAGCCTGTGTCGCTTTCCCTTGAAAATCTTGTCGATCTTGGCGGCTTAATTCCTTTATGTTCCGTATAACGGACAATACGCTTGACATATACTACACCTGAAAGGATGTGAGAAGATGCCGTCCTTCAGGGTAGACCACGTGAAAGACATTAAAGGATTGGCCGGTTATCTTGAAAAAAGATTTGAGAGTCATGCCAGAAGCCCTTTCAGGATCAGAATCAGTCAGGAGGAGGAATGCCTGACGGTATTGATGGATGGCTGCATCCGTAAAAACGGTAGAAAATATCTGTCGGTTTTGAACAACCTTTCAGATATGCTTGCAGAATATATTCTTAAGTCTTACGAGAAAAACATACTGGAAAAAATCATAACGCGTTTTTGTGTGGGCTTACCCAAGTCGGATCGGGACGAAATCTACCGGATTGCCTGTTCGAGGCTCTACACGCAAGCAGAAGGAAACCTGGGCAACCTTATTGAAACCAGGAGGAAGCTCATTTCGTCCAAAATCGCGGAATATCTTAGGGATACCGAGAATCTCACACTTGAGGGCTTTGTCACCTTCAGGCTGGGTGAATATGTCAGCAGGCTTGAAACGGAAATCGAGCGATCCATACGCCAGTATTATATTGAACGGCAATATGAGGAATATATCAGCCTTCTTTCGGCCTTTGTCAGAATGCAGGTGCCGCGCGTTCCCGAGCTTCATGTCTTTGTTTTAAAGGATGGCCGCTACAAGGTAGAAGGCACAGGCCCCTTTGATATTCCTGAAGACGTGACCGAGGGCTTTGGCATCAAGAAGGGTGATCCTGTTATTGATGATGATGATTTCATGATCGGTTTTCTTCTGACATGCGCTCCCGTCCGCATTTTTATCCATAATGCGACATCCTTTAAAAACAAGGAGCTCTTAAACACAATCCGCATTGTCTTTCAGGAGTGCGTTCTATTAAACGAATGAGTCATACAATACCTGTCAAATAGGGTCAACCACATAAAAAAGTTGTATCATCTGATAGAATTGTGTATAATGGTACCAAAGTATCTGGGATTTTGCAGCTTTTTTTATGTATCACTATAAGGTTCTTTTAGGCTTTAAGCCGTAGGGTTCCTTTATTGGAGGTTGTTTGCTTGGCATTTAAGGTGTTTCAATCCGTAGTCACAAGAATTCGTGACACCATCGGTAACGATTTTGGTATTACCGACGGAACCGGAGCAGTCATAGCCAGTACCATTGAAGAAGAAATCGGAATGATCCATGATCAGTGCTCGGACTTTTTAACATCCAATGCGATGTATATTGAAAAGCCAAGCCTTGTCATGAAGAAGATAGAGATTAATGGCCGGCTTGATTTTGTCCTCTACCTTGTCAGCGACCACCCCGAAAGAAAAAAGCATGCAGAGCTCATCGCCATCAGCCTTGAAAACGCCAAGCTTTATTATGATGAAAAATATGACAGAAGCAACTTCATGAAGAATGTGCTTCTGGGTAACATCCTGCCTGGCGATATCACCATCAGGGCTAAAGAACTCAGGGTAAAAAGTGAATCAAGAAGAATTGTTTACCTGGTCCGCACAGAAAAGACCAGGGAATTGTATGCCTATAATATCATTCAGAGTCTTTTCCCCAACAACAACAAGGACTATATCATCCTTCTGGATGATCAGAATACTGTTCTCGTCAAGGAACTCAAGGACCGTGAGGATAGTGAAGAGGTCCATAAGAAAGCCCGTATTATTATCGACACCCTAAACAGCGAGCTCATGATCAAGGCCAGCATCGGTATTGGAACCGAGGCAGAAAGCCTGCGTGATGTGGCGCGTTCTTATAAGGATGCCCAAACAGCCTTAAAAATCGGGCAGATTTTTGAGTCTGAAAAGAACATCGTTGACTACAATCATCTGGGGATTGGCCGTCTTATCTATCAATTACCGACAACATTATGCCGCCTGTTCCTGAACGAGGTCTTCAAGGAGGGCGTCTTTGAAACCATAGATTCTGAAACCATGATGACCATACAAAAATTCTTCGAGAACAACCTGAATGTGAGCGAAACATCCCGTCAGCTTTTCATACACCGTAATACTTTGGTGTACCGTCTTGACAAGATACAGAAAATAACAGGGATGGACTTACGGAAATTTGATGATGCCATCTATTTCAAGGTTGCCATGATGGTTAAGCGCTACCTTGACGAGGTATCCAAATAGCCTTTCTTCCCTGGAACTTACGGGGGATCAAATGATAAGGTTTGTAGACACCACCAAGATATACTCCAATGGAGTTGTCGGGCTTAAAAGTCTTACCGTCAGAATAGAAAAAGGCGAATTCGCCTTTGTAATCGGGGCCAGCGGCTCCGGTAAATCCACATTTCTAAAGCTTATCATGCACGAAGAGGTACCTACCGAGGGAGAGGTTTATGTGAATGGCTACAGCGTTCACAACATGCCCCGGTCCGAGATACCTTATTTACGGCGCAGTTTAGGCGTTGTATTTCAGGACTTCAGGCTTTTACCCAACAAAACAGCCTACGATAATGTCGCTTTTGCCATGCAGATTGTTGAGGCAAGCCCAAGAGAGATCCGCAGGCAGGTTCCGCTTGCCCTTGGGCTGGTCGGCCTGAGCAAAAAAGCAAAAGCGTTCCCGAATCAGCTTTCTGGCGGCGAGCAGCAGCGTATCGTTCTTGCACGGGCGCTTGTCAATAACCCTGCCGTTTTGATTGCGGACGAGCCGACGGGAAATCTCGACCCCAAGACCTCATGGGAAATCATGAGCCTTCTTGAGGAAATCAACCAGCGTGGCACAACGGTTCTGGTGGCTACCCATGAAAAGAATATTGTGGACACCATGAAAAAACGTGTTATCGCCCTTGAGCACGGAGAGCTAAAAAGCGACGAGCAGAAAGGTTTGTACGTTCATGAAAATTAGAACATTGCAGCTTCTTGCAAAAGAAGGTTCCTATAACGTTTACAAAAATAAGCTGATGTCCTTTGCCTCCATCATGACGGTGATTGCCACCCTGTTTTTCCTGGGCATTGTCCTGTTGATCGCGGTCAATATTACCTCGAATTTGGAGGTCATGAAGCGTGATCTTGAGGTAACGGTCTTTTTGAATGTTGATGTGACGCCTCTTCAAAGGGAGGATGTCAAGGCCTTTATCGAGCAGAAAAAGGCTGCCGGTGTTGTAAGCTCCTATCGCATTGAAACAAAAGAGCAGGCCTATGCAAACCTTAAGGAGGAGCTCAAAAACGATGCACTCCTCAGAGGCTTGACAGCTGCAAACCTTCCTGAATCCTACTATATCAAGCTGACAAACCCCTCCTACAGTGAAACCTTCATCACGGATCTTTCCATGTATCAGGGAGTCAATAAGGATTACGGCATCGGCTACAACAAAGCGGGTCTCGACAGGCTTGAAGGCATTCTCAAGGTATTCAATTACGTCACCATCGCACTATTGGTGGTCTTAATGGTGGTTTCCATCTTCCTGATCTCCAATACCATCCGATTGACGGTATTTGCCAGAAGGCGTGAAATTGAGATCATGAAATATGTCGGTGCACTCGACAGCTTTATCCGCTGGCCCTTTATCGTTGAGGGTATCATCATTGGGTTCATCGGCGCTATTCTATCGTTCTTCCTGACTTCCCAGGCCTACGGGTGGCTTCAGAATGTCATTAATTCTATATTGGTAAACTTGAAGCTTACGACGTTGAAGGTCATGCCCTTCAGCCCGGTTGCCTTCAGAATTTTAATCATCTATACGATTTTTGGTGTCATCATTGGAGGGATTGGCAGCTTCCTCTCGGTAAGAAAACACTTGAACGTCTAGAGAAATAAGGCTATAATTGTCATTGAACAAATGTAATAAAATTGTAAGACTTTACAGTCATCTATTGTGATACTTTTACATAGCTAACCATTTCTGATTGAATGCACAGGAGTCCCATATTTCTTTAAAGACATGAGACGTTATTCATGGACAGCCGGGAACCGCCATTCAATACACGCTTTGAAAGGATGGAGGCACTTACATATGACAAAAAGAATCCTGACGGCAGTCCTATCATTTCTGCTGCTTTTCACAGTAGTTTTGACATCCTCTGCTGCAAACCTGGATGATGCCCAAAAAAAGCTCCAGCAGACGCAGAAGCAAATGAAGGATCTCAAGAACCAGAAATACGAAGCTAAGCAAAATCTTATCAATAATAAGAAGATACGGGAAAATATTATTGCAGATCTTGAAAAGAAGGGCTATCAAAAGAATCAGATTGAGGCGAAGATAAAGGAAATTGAAGCCGCTATTGAAACGCTGGATGCCGCTATCAAGCAGGCGCAGGAAGAGTATGACGCTCAGCTCAAGCTGTTTCAGCAGCGCCTCGTCGTTTTATATGTTCAATCCAAGACCAACGCCGATACTCAGGAAATTCTCGACAGTACAAACTTCGATGACATGTTCAAACGCGTACATATGCTCCAGCTTGTTTCCAAGTTCGACCAGGATTTAATGGATAGCCTCAAAAAGAAGCAGGCAGAAATAGATGATCTCAAAAAGGCCAAGGAGCAGGAAGAGAACAATGCTTCCCAGCAGCTTGAAGCAAGTCTTAAGGAAATCAATCAGCTTGAGGTATCACGTTCTGCGGCCGAGGACAGAATTGAAAAAAGCCAAAAGAGCCTTGCACAGATTGAAAAAGAAGAGGATCAGCTTGAAGAGGAAGCCAACGAGCTCGGCGATTTGATCAGAAGGCTCAAATCCTCGGGAGAATACACCGGCGGTATCATGAAGTGGCCTGCTCCCGGGTATTACACCATTTCCTCACCCTTCGGCTATCGTATGCACCCCATTCTCCATTATAGAAAATTCCACGGCGGTATCGATATCCACGCGCCTATGGGTGCCTACATCCATGC
>JAOABT010000472.1 GCA_026418215.1 Clostridia bacterium
AACATGTCAGTCATTTCTATGAAGCAGCTGCTCGAAGCAGGCGTGCACTTTGGTCACCAGACCAGAAGATGGAACCCCAAAATGGCGGAATACATCTTCACCGAAAGAAACGGTATCTACATCATCGACCTTCAGAAGACCGTAAAGAAGATTGAAGAAGCTTATTTCTTCGTCAGAGATCTCGTCATGGACGGCGGAAACGTTCTTTTCGTCGGAACGAAGAAGCAGGCTCAGGATGCCATCAAGGAAGAAGCTGAACGTTGCGGCCAGTACTATGTGAACAACAGATGGCTCGGCGGTATGCTCACCAACTTCAAGACCATCCGCAAGGGAATTGATCGTCTCCAGGAACTCAAGAAGATGGAAGCAGACGGCACCTTTGAAGTTCTTCCCAAGAAGGAAGTCAGCAAGCTCCTCCTCGAAATGGAAAAGCTCGAAAAGAACCTTGGCGGTATCACCGAGATGAGAAAGCTTCCTGTTGCTTTATTCATCGTTGACCCCAAAAAAGAGAGAAATGCCATCCTCGAAGCCAGGAAATTGGGTATTCCGATTGTGGCTATTGTCGATACTAACTGTGACCCTGACGAGGTAGATTATGTCATCCCCGGCAACGACGACGCTATCAGAGCCGTAAAGCTTATCAGCGCCAAGATTGCAGATGCTATTATCGAAGCAAAGCAGGGTGAAATGGGTTCTGCAGCTGTCTCAACTGAAGCTGAAGAAGAAAACGCTGATGCCGAAATGGTTGAAAAGGTTGAAGAAGCAGCCCAATAATAATTGAAGTTTGACAAGTTACAGGAGGATGTATCATGGAAATTAGTGCTAGTATGGTAAAAGATTTGCGTGAACGTACCGGTGCCGGTATGATGGATTGCAAAAAAGCACTTAACGAAACAGACGGAAACATCGAAAAGGCAATGGAGTATCTTCGTGAAAAGGGACTTGCCTCAGCCGCTAAAAAGGCCGGCAGAATCGCTTCCGAAGGTCTCGTAGAAGCTTACATCCATGGCGGCGGCCGTATCGGCGTTCTTGTTGAAGTCAATATTGAAACTGACTTCGCTGCTAAGAACGAAGAGTTCCGTTCCTTCGTAAAAGATATCGCAATGCAGATCGCAGCTATGAGTCCTCGCTATGTAAGAAGAGAAGAGGTTCCTCAGGAAGCGATTGAAAAGGAAAAGGAAATTCTCAAGGCTCAGGCTATCAACGAAGGCAAACCCGCAAATATTGCTGAGAAAATGGTTAACGGTCGTATTGAGAAATTCTATACAGAAATTTGTCTCCTCGAACAGCCCTTCATCAAAGACAGCGATAAAACTGTTGAGCAGGTGCTGAAAGAGAAGATCGCCATCATCGGTGAAAATATGAACATCAGAAGATTTGTTCGCTTCGAAATGGGCGAAGGCCTTGAAAAGAAGGAAGAGAATTTTGCTGATGAAGTCATGAAGCAGATTAAGTAATTAAACAGAAAGGGTATATTGATTCAAACGCGATATACCCTTTTTAATACCGTTTTTAGAAGACCAAATCCGACAATAACTACATATTTCATATTCTCTGGAGGCATTATGGGTTTAAAATTTAAGCGTATTATGTTGAAAGTCAGCGGGGAGGCTTTATCAGGTTCTAAAGGACAAGGCATTGATCAAGACATCCTCTCTGATATCAGCGACAAGATCAAGGCAGCCTGGGAAATGGGAACCCAAATCGGGATTGTCGTCGGTGGCGGGAATTTCTGGCGCGGAAGAAGCAGCACAGGTATGGACAGAACAACAGCCGACCACATGGGCATGCTGGCAACCGTCATCAATTCGCTTGCGCTTCAGGATGCACTTGAATGCAGGGGCGTTCCCACAAGAGTACAAACAGCACTGGAGATGCCGCGAGTAGCTGAGACCTATATACGCAGAAGAGCCGTCAGGCACCTTGAAAAGAAACGTGTTGTAATCTTTGCCTGCGGCACTGGTAACCCTTATTTTTCTACAGATACAGCGGCAGTATTGAGAGCGGCAGAAATCGACGCTGAAGTCATTCTTTTGGCCAAGAATGTTGATGCAGTCTATGATAGTGATCCTAAGCTCAATCCCAACGCGATTCGTTTTGATAAGATCACTTACATGGATGTTCTTCAAAAGCAGCTTGGCGTTATGGACTCAACAGCCACATCCTTATGTATGGACAACAACATCCCATTGCTGGTTTTCAGTATTAAGCAGCCTGAAAACATCCTCAAGGTTTTAAATGGCGAGAATGTTGGTACATTTGTTGCGAGGGAGGTTTAAAATATGGCAAACAATTATAGTGAGTTTAAGACAAAAATGGACAAAACCCTAAATGTTTTGAAGGAAGAGCTTGGCGCTATTCGCGCCGGGAGAGCTAATCCGCACCTTCTGGATAAGCTGACCGTCGACTATTATGGTGCACCCACGCATATTTCTCAGCTTGCCAATATCAATGTTCCCGAGGCCCGTCAGATCGTGATTCAGCCTTGGGATGCAAAGATTTTGAACGATATTGTTAAGGCCATTCAAATGTCTGATCTTGGTCTTAACCCCAACAACGATGGGAAGGCCATACGCCTTATTTTCCCGCCTCTCACAGAAGAGAGAAGAATTGACCTGACAAAAGAGGTCAAGAAGCTGGGAGAGCGTGATAAGGTGGCCATCCGTCAGATACGTCGTGATGCTATCGAACACTTTAAGAAGCTCGAAAAGGCCAAGGAAATTACCGAGGATGATCTGAAGGACGCTGAAAAAGACGTTCAGAAGTTCACCGATGAATACATTGAAAAAGTAGACAAGGTCGTTGAAGGTAAGATCGCTGAGATTATGGAAGTATAATCTTCGAGCTTCTAGAATTGTATAACGTCATTTGATACATTGGACTAGGTGGGAAGCACCTGGTCCATTCTTATCTATCGTTCATTAATGTTATCAATTATGGTTTTACTGCATTTGAAATCCAAAGCTATAAATGTGAACGAGAGCTTACTGCAGATGAATACGTATCCTATATTAACACCCATGCCGACCATATCACACTGTAAGAGCCTCATAAAACAAACTTCTAAGGTGGTATCAGAGAGGCTATTTAAGTTTTGGTAATACCATAAAGATTCTCAATACAAATAGTATTGTATTTAACTAAGAAGCCTTGATTATTAACTTGCATCAAGTTGGTGGAAAAGAAGAATAGATTCAGCTCCAGCAGTTTATAACAATGACTTTTGATGAGCATCCATAACTCACTGGTTTTCTGGATTTTCAATAGAAGAGCAGATAGGTCCCAAATTAACAATGTAAAGCTGTTAAGATATATTAATGATAGGAATTAACGACATCATAACATCAATATTTTATAGAAGAATACCCTATATCTATTAATAAAGGTGATTTGTTTATGTGCGGACGCTTTTATGTTCCGGAAAAGGATATCGACGATTTTGCGGGCCTCGTGAACTTGATAGAAAAAGAACTGCTTAAAAAGGCGGGGGAGTTTTGCCCCGGAGATTATAGTCCGGTTATAACACCAAAGCCTAATTATGAGCCAATTCACACATCCGATGATGCCCATGATGTACATTTGGTTAAATGGGGCTTCCCATCGGGCACAGGAAAGCCTATTATTAATGCCAGAAGTGAAACAATCCACGAAAAGCCTTTATTTAAGCTTCCTTTAGCCACTAAACGCTGTCTGGTTCCTGCTCGTGGCTTCTTTGAATGGAAGGACTCTGAAACAGACAAGAAGCGTATCAAGCATTATATCAGTTATTTTGATGCCAGCATGATGTATTTGGCCGGGCTTTATTGGTTCTTTAAGGATAAAAACGGCGTAAACTGCCCATATTTTACCATTATCACAACAGAAGCAAACGAAGAGATCAGTAAGATTCATCATCGCATGCCTGTGATCATTCAGGAAGGTGATAAGCTAAAGTGGCTCTATGAAAAGCAATCGGAAAAGGTTAGAGAACTATTAAAGCCAATGCCGTCGGGCTTACTGCTAGTTGAGACTTGTAGTAAATAAGCAATAAAAGATAAGCTTACAAAAGCACGAGGATCCAAAAGAAGATGACTGATTTCTATAAGAGAGTATATCAAATAGTTAAACAAATCCCTAAGGGATCGGTGGCGACTTATGGCCAAATTGCAGCATTGTTAGGAAACCCGCTAGCGTCTAGGGTTGTTGGCGATGCAATGAGAAAAGCACCAGCATTTCTGAGCTTGCCATGTCATCGTGTGGTTAATCAGAAAGGTCAGCTGGCTCCGGGTTATGCTTTCGGTGGCGAAGGCCAACAGAGGCAGCTCCTTCAAGAGGAAGGTATAACATTTTTAGAGAGTGGTTGTATTGATATGAAGCGGCATCTATGGAGAATCAGATAAAAACAAATGGTCTATTCAAGGAGAATCTTACATTAGACAAAATAAAAATTTTGTTTAGTATGAGATAGGTATTATGATATAATAGCAATGTTACTTACATCCAAGCTTGAGCCGTTTATTACTTATAATTGGAGTGTTTTTTATGGTCACAGATTTTAAGGATCTCCCGGATATTGTGATTGAATTTCTGCATTACATGCTGACAATCAAGAACAAGTCAAAGAATACAGTCCAAGAGTATTATTACGATTTAAGAACCTTCCTAAGATACATAAAGGTTTCCAAGCGTCAAGCCAACGAAAAGGATTTTGACAATATAAATGTTAAAGCTATGACTTTGGAAGACATCAAACAAGTTGACTTAACTGATCTCTACAGTTTCATGGCCTTTACAAGCCGTGAACGTGAAAATACCGCTGTCACTAGGGCCAGAAAAGTTGCGTCGCTAAAGTCATTTTACAAATACCTCCATACCAAGCTAAAGGTTATTGAATATAATCCTGCTGCCGAATTGGATACACCTAAAATAGTTCGGAGATTGCCAAAATACCTGAATTTAGATGAAAGCATTCAACTATTGGACAGTGTTGATGGTAAAAAGAACGTTGAACGGGATTTTGCCATCCTCATGCTGTTCATGAACTGCGGTTTGCGTCTATCCGAGCTGGTTGGCATTAATGTCAACAGTATTCGTGGTGACACTCTGACGGTTATCGGTAAAGGAAATAAAGAACGTACGGTTTACCTCAATCAGGCTTGCCTTGAGGCTATTGCAGCCTATAAAGCCAAGCGAGACAAGCTCCTCAACATTAAGGATTCCAAGGCATTGTTCTTAAGTGAACGCAAGGTTAGAATCAGTCCTAAAACAGTTCAGTATCTTGTTAAGAAGTACATTCAGGCTTCAGGGCTGGATCCAGACAAATATTCACCCCATAAGCTCAGGCATACAGCGGCAACGCTGATGTACAAGCATGGTCACGTGGATATTCGCGCTTTACAAGCTATTTTAGGACATGAAAGCATTGCTACGACAGAGATTTATACGCATATTGATGATGAACAGCTGAGGAAAGCAGTCGAGAATAACCCCCTCTCCTCTGTTTCAGCCAAGAAAAAGAAAGCATGCGAATAAGGGGCTATGCCACCAATACTGGACGAACAGCAAATCTCCAGAGTGTTAGCCTACAGTGCTATGAAATTATCAGGTATATGAAGATTAGCAGATAAGGTCTTTGCCCAATTAAATACAACGTCCATGTCGTTTTACTGGACTTTTATGAATTTACGAGATTTATTGTACCTTATCACTTAATTTGGATGAAATTATACACAATGATGTATGAAATTAGAAAGGAGGAAGATATTGCCCTCCCTCCTTCTCTTCTGTTTATGGTAGAATTGTAAGCTTGTTTAGCCAATTCCAAGAGTTATTTGCTTATTTTACAAGAGCATTCCCCTTGATTAATTGCTATATAATTGCTTTTACTTATTCTAAAATCTAAAAGCATCACTCATACAAGATGGCTAACGTCAGATTCATAGCGATGACAGCAAACACCCTACAGCACAATATCAAAAACGAGCGTTTCTTGTGGTTTTAAAGAGACGGTTAGACAGCCATCTTCCGATACTTTAGCATTGCTGCGGCCAAAAAGCTCATGAATTTTTGAAGTCGCTTGTATGCCTGCAACAGAAACATCCATCGTGGCCTCTACAGCTTCAGTTTCCTGGGAAGAGACAACAAGGGTAGCCTTCTTATCTGTAAAACGGACATATGACAGAACGTAGCCTTCCGTATAGATAACCTTGAAACCGCCATCATGCAGCTGTTTTTCATTTTGCTTGTAATGAGCCAGCTTCTGGTACAGCGTAAAGTAGTTCTTATCCTGCTTTTCCTCTCTCCATTCCATGGGGTAACGGCAGCCTTCGTTAGTGCGCGGATGACCGTTAAGCCCAACTTCATTCCCGTAATAAACGTTTGGTGTGCCTGGGAAAGTGAACAGCATGACAACAGCGCCACGATAGCTTTCGAATGAAATATTCTCATCATGATGGAGACGCGATATGTCATGGCTGTCGAGAAGGTTATACTGTAGAAGAGCTATTTGATAAGGCATGCGTGCAAGGTGCTGAATAAACATTTTAGCTACAGCAGCTGCATTGCGTCGCTTTTCTGTAATACCGAAACGGGAAAGACGACGAACAAATTCATCTGCTTGTCCTAAAAACTGACGCACTGGACGTAAGAATCCAAAGTAATTCATTGTAGCGTCCCACTCATTGCCTCTCAAATATTCAATGGGATCTGTCCAATGCTCTGCCAGCAAATAGGCCTTTGGATTTTCCTCTTTCACGCTGCGGCGTATTTCAGGCCATACCTCATGGTGGAGCTGGTCTTGATCTACACGAGCCATACAGAAGCCTACATCAAGACGCCAGGAATCGATGGAGTAAGGCGGCTTGAGCCAGGTTTTTATGACAGAAGCACCGTCTTTATAAAGTATATTCCGAAGCGCCATTGAGCTATAATTTAGAGTTGGTAAAGATTGCTCACCAAACCATCCATTATAGGTATTATTCTCGTTGAAGTAATAATATGAACGTTCTTCTGATTCAGGGTTATGATAAGCACCAACAGATTCTGGGAAGAAACTAGCCGATTTATTGAACCAACGGTGTTCACAGCCTGTGTGATTGATAGACATATCCACCATGATACGTACGCCTACTTCATGAGCTGCCTTTGAAAGTGAGGCCAAGGCTTCGTTTCCACCAAAATGAGGATCAACCTCATAGTAATCCATGCAATCATATTTATGAATAGAGGGGGCTGTAAAAATGGGGTTTAGATAAATTGCATTAACACCTAGCTCTTTAAGGTAAGGGAGCTTTTGTTGTACACCTTCCAAATCGCCGCCAAAAAAATCGAGATTGAAGGTTTCTTCGTATTCTCCCGGTCTGTCTGTCCATTCCTTATGTATGGTTGGATGACCGTTGAGACTGTATTCGCCATCCTTTACATCATTCTCAGGGTTGCCATTACAGAAGCGGTCAGGAAAGATCTGGTAGAAGACTGATTTCTTAACCCACTCGGGAGATTCAAAGCCGGCGATGAGCTGAAAATCAAAATCCTCAGTAGGCGGATAGTCGGTAATTTCAAGCTGATTATAGTAATAGGTATCGTCCTTGGTTGCGATCATAAACTGATAGGTGATCTTTTCCTGAGTCATTTTCAGCTGAGCTGAATAGTAAGTAAAGAGGTCATCCTGCTTACCTAGCTCCATCTTCTCATAATGATCTGTCCCATTTTTCATATACCTTAGAATAATGGCAAGTATGGGTGCATCTTTGAATACACGGATTGAGATGGTAACGGTTTCTCCCAAGGCAGGCAGAGGGTTGCTCACAAAATACTCTGTGGTGTCAGAATACACGCTTTTAAGCCAATTCATATTCTTCTCCTGTTCTCTTTTATAGTTAAGCGGTTAACCTTTGTATGTATATTATAATACATTCCTTTTCAAAATGCATTAAGATTTATTTCTTTTTAATGAATATTGCATCCTTTGCATTTAGCGACTTAGCCTTGGGGACTACGGTACAAGGTCAGTGAGCCCGTAGGGATTCCTTTCTCTCAACGGCTATTTTTATGGCATATAATTGTGGTACTTTTTAAAATTGCCATAAATTTGAGGTTATTCATTGATCATTATAGGTGTGAATGCACGCTATTTACTATTGGGCTTTGTGAGCTTTTCAAGCAGTGCAAAGCGATCATGCGCCTCTTCGTTGCAGGAGCCGCAATACTCTTCAGCTGGTGAGAAGCTGATACATACCTTAGGCCTATCAGGTCGGCCAAACAGCTTGCACCGGTTGTCCTCAGTCAGTTGAATACAACGTTGTCCTGCCGACTTTCCCTCCGGCATCCCGGGAATACTCGATGTAATGCTGATATCAATACAACAGGCGGCACAGCCGATTCTACACTCCATAACTTCTCCTTCGCCGACGCTCTTTTTTTATGGGATGATCTTTATTATATATCTT
>JAOABT010000491.1 GCA_026418215.1 Clostridia bacterium
GCATGGAGTTTAACAATATGGGCAACGCCATTACCGTGAAGAAGAGGCTCGATATCTAGTTTTTCACGTATTTCCCGGCTTTTTGCCGGGTTTTTTAGGAGTTAAAGGTAAGGGAAGGGCAAACTCTCCACCTGTTCAACCTCTCCTGGCTGTGCTATAATGATCTTTAAGGAGATGAAAAGCTGACATGATGAAATGCTCAATTTGTAAGGAAAATGTTGCGGTGGTTTTTATCACCCGTGTTATAGACGGTAAAACCGAACCCATGGGCCTTTGCATGGCCTGCGCCCAGAAGCAGGGCCTTGCCCCGCTCCAGCAGATGATTGCCCAGTCGGGCATGACCATGGAGGATATGGAGAATCTCAACAACCAGATGGCTGAAATGTTTGGCGCGACAAATATGGACGAATTCATGCAGTCGCTGCCAAGCGAGAATAACCCGGAAATTCCGGAAGCCAAGGAAAAGAAGGAAGAAGAGGAGGTTCTCCAAGTACCTGAAGAGCAGAGCTCTAACCAGATGCTTCGCTTCTTCAATTCTGCTTTTGCCAACTTTGGTCCAAAGAATAATCAAAACGGCGGCGGCAACGATAAGCCTGCAGGAAATCAGGTGAAGAACGATGCTCCTGCCAAACCATCGAAGGCACCTCGTAAAAACCTTAACACCTTTGGCACCAACCTTAACGAGAAGGCAGCCTCAGGCGCCATCGACCGCGTTGTGGGAAGAGATAAGGAAATCGAGCGCGTTGTTCAGATTCTGAATCGCAGAACGAAGAATAACCCTATTCTATTAGGTGAGCCCGGCGTAGGTAAGACAGCCATCGCTGAGGGGCTTGCACTCCGTATTATCGAAAAGAAGGTACCCGCAAAGCTTCTGGATAAGGAAATTTATCTACTGGACCTGGCGGCTATTGTGGCTGGAACCCAGTTCCGCGGCCAGTTTGAAGCCAGGATGAAGGCTATTATCGACGAGGCCAAGGCCCAGCAGAACGTCATTCTGGTCATTGACGAGGTGCACAATATCGTAGGTGCAGGCGAGGCCGAAGGCGGCGCCATGAATGCCGCAAATATTCTTAAGCCCGCTTTGGCTCGCGGTGATGTGCAGGTCATTGGTGCCACCACCCTGGAGGACTACCGCAAGCACATCGAGAAGGATACCGCTCTTGAAAGGCGTTTCCAGCCAGTTATTGTGAAAGAGCCTACCGTTGAGGAATCCGTTGAAATTCTCATGGGCGTGCGACAGTATTATGAGGACTTCCATCAGGTTCATTTCCCCGACGAAGTCATTGAAGCTGCTGTCAAGCTTTCTTCGCGCTATATTCACGACCGCTTCCTGCCCGACAAGGCCATTGATGTCATTGACGAGGCTGGCTCGCGTGTTAACCTCAAAAATCAGGGCTCTGTGGAGCTCGAGCACTATAAGGCAGAGCTTAAAAGGGTACAGGATCTCAAGGAGCAGGCAGCACTTGTTGATGACTACCAGCGCGCGGCAGATTACAAGGTCGAGGAATGCAGGCTCCAAGAGCATATCAAGGCTCTTGAAAAGGAAGTTGGCACCTTGGATGTGACGCTTGAGGATATCGCCTATGTAGTTGAATCCTGGACAGGAATTCCCGTTCAGCGTGTTTCCGAGACCGAAGCGGCTAAGCTCCTGAAGATTGAGGACCGGCTGCACGAAAGGGTTGTAGGCCAGGAAAGAGGCGTTTCCAGCGTGGCCCGTGCCATCCGCAGGACACGCTCCGACTTTAGGAAAAAGAAGAAGCCCACCAGCTTCATCTTTGTCGGACCTACGGGCGTCGGCAAGACGGAGCTTGCAAGGGCTCTGGCTCATGAGCTCTTCGGCAATGAGGATGCCATGATCCGCCTGGATATGTCCGAGTATATGGAAAAGCACACGGTTTCCAAGCTTATAGGCGCACCCCCCGGCTATGTAGGCTTTGATCAGGGC
>JAOABT010000173.1 GCA_026418215.1 Clostridia bacterium
GGACAGGCTCTATCAGGCTGCGCGCGGCGGCTTTACCAATGCCACCGATATCGCTGACTATCTCGTGAAGAAGGGTATCCCCTTCCGCGAATCCCACGAGATCATCGGCCGTATGGTGGCTTACTGCATTGAGAAGGGTAAGAGCATTGATGAAATGAGCATGGACGAATTCTATGCCTTCTCTGACAAGATTGAAAGCGATGTCTACACAGCTATCAGCCTTGAAACCTGCGTCAATGAGCGCAAGGTTCCGGGAGGTCCGTCAAAGGAAAGCGTCATGGCCTCAGTAGAATCTGGCAAAAGCTTTTTAGCGGCACTATAAACCTTTGGAGCATCAATTAGATAAACACCTATTATTAAAGCTTGTCTGACACACGGTTGTGACTTTGAGTTAAGCGCCACGACCTCTGTCAGGCAAGCTTTATATTTTAATGAAGGTTTGATTAACGTTAAAGAAGCTCAGCCACGAATAAGTTACACCTTAACCGTTCAAATATGAACAGAAGTCTACAGCAGCATATCCTGCCAAAATGCAAGAGACCTAAGCATGTTCTGCTTTTAGTAGGCGAGCATTCAACTTTCCTTAATAAAAAGTAAAAGCTCTGGGGCCACTAAAAACCCGCAGAGCTCTAACCACAATACATTCAGTACTTTTCTTTCCATAAAAAAACCTCGCATGAGCTAACTCATCGAGGCCTTTAGACCGGTTCAGCTTTTTTGTCTAATGCTTTTCCGAAGCTATACCAGGAATTCCTTAGCTTGTCGCGCATCTCTTCGTCCAAGGTGCTCTCGATGACACTATTGAGTTGTTTCCTCATGCGGTGATATTCCTTTATATCGAAGTCTTCCTTCTTAAGGATATCCTCCATTTCCTCCAGCCAGTCAATAAGATACTCAATACCCATATACTCCTTGGAAACCTTTTTCTTTAAATGTGCAATAACCAGCTTCACGGCCTTTCTCTTTACATCAATTGAATCAAGATGCTTTTCCATATCTTTTGATACTGACATTCAGGTGTCCTCCTTTCAAAATAAATAAAAATAAGAGATAAAAAACCTCAATCCGGCACCTCTAGTGACAGGAATCCAAAAGAATCCTGCACGATAGTAACCGGATTGTTAAAAGCTTGTTACTTTATGCTACATAAAAATGTGGTGCTACAATACTATTTTACATCAACCTACTTAATGAATCAATGTTTCCCATATGCTACTCAATAAGCAATCAGAGTCTTGCCATTAAGCTTTTGCTCGTCGACCTTATCCTTTTTATCGGCTGGAACCACAATGGTTTTCGGGTCTCCGTCGCTCACAAACATACGTGTGTCGGACATTTTGGGCAGCCACCAGGTAAGATCGGCATCGACGGCAACTCTTCCCTGTGCTCTTATTCTGCGTACATATTCGCTGTTATATTCCTTACTGATG
>JAOABT010000560.1 GCA_026418215.1 Clostridia bacterium
AAGAAATACGGAGCCTTGGGCGGGGCGGAGGATGTCAAGGGCGATGAGCTTGGCCAGCTTTCTCTGACCTTGAGCAGCATGACATCTCAGATTGAATCCATCATCACCGAGCTGAAGGATAGGAATGCACGCGTCGATACCATCATCAACAGTATGGGAAGCGGCCTTATTGCCGTGGACCGCTTTATGCGCATCATCACCATTAACCCGGTTGCAGGGGAGCTATTCGGTGTGAGCGGCAATACGCCGCATATAGGTGTGCCTCTGGTTCAAATTATACGAAACCGCCTGCTCAATGATCTTTTATGGAAATCTATCCTTAATAACCAGGTTTTTCATGAAGAGGTTCAGATTTATCAGAGCGGCAAGCGTATTCTGGCCATTCATATCTCGCCCATCTATCCCATGGACGGACGTTCACCCAATTCCGGTGCGCTGGCTTACATTAACGATATCACCCAGATCCGAAAGCTCGAGGAGATGCGCTCCGAGTTTGTATCCAATGTAACCCACGAGCTTAAAACGCCGCTTACCTCTATACGAGGCTTTGTGGAAACACTAAAAAACGGTGCCATGCGTGATGAAAACGTAGCGGATAAGTTTTTGGATATCATCGACCTTGAGGCCGACCGTTTAAGCTCCTTGATTAATGATATTCTGGAGCTCTCGGAAATCGAAGGCATGAAGCGGGAGCACGAGCCCGACACCTTCAAGCTTCAGCCTCTCGTTCAGGAGGTGGAATCCATACTTGTGAATACGGCCAAGGATAAAGGCGTTCACTTTGAGCTTAACGTCGGGGAGGATGTGACCATCACGGCCAATCGAAACCGTATGAAACAGCTTTTGATCAACCTCATGGACAACGCTGTTAAATATAACAAGCGTGACGGAACCATTTGGGTTTGGACCGAGAACCAGAAAAACCGCGTGGAGATCCATGTGAAGGACACGGGAATAGGCATTCCCGAGGATAAGCAAACCAGAATTTTTGAGCGCTTTTACCGTGTCGATAAGGGAAGATCCCGTGAAATGGGCGGCACCGGTCTGGGATTATCCATCGTCAAGCATATTGCCAACCTTTATAATGGCTCAATCAAGGTTCTAAGCGAGGAAGGAAAGGGCAGCGAATTCATTGTTTCACTGCCCCTCAATGGGGAAGACCCTAAACCTTCCCAGTAAAGGTCAGATAAAGGAGAATGGCATTTAAAAAGATGATGAGCGACGTAATCATCCATCCGATAGCCTTGGTCAAGGGCTTATTGACAAGAGGCCCCATCAGGCTTTTCCGGCTCGTGATGATGAGCATGGGGATGATGGCCACCGGAAGCACGAAGCTTAGGGTGACTTGACTTAATACCAGAGCGCTCATGGGGTTAACACCCAAAACGATAATCAGCATGCCGGGAGCCATTGTGACAAATCTTGTGACATTGTCGCTGATTTTTAGGCCGACAAAGCCCTGCATGATAGTCTGACCGGCCATGGTGCCAACGGCTGAAGACGAAAGGCCGGAGGCTAAAAGAGCCAGTCCGAACGCACCGGCTGAAAGCTGCCCTAAAAGGGGAGACAGTGACCTGTGTGCCTGTTCTATGGTTTCAACGGCCATACCGTTTTTATAGAACACCGCGGCTGAAACCACAACCATGGCGGCATTTACAATAAAGGCAATATTCATGGCGATGGTAATATCGAGCTTTTCAAGCTTCAAATGCTTCTTTTTCTCGTCCGGAGTCAAATTCTGATTTCGTGTCTGAACCAGCTGGGAGTGCAGATAAATGACATGGGGCATAACGGTTGCGCCAAGCATGCCTACGGCTATCAGAACGGCTTGA
>JAOABT010000566.1 GCA_026418215.1 Clostridia bacterium
AGATGTGTATAAGAGACAGGCATCCTTTATATCGACTCAGACGTGCAAACCGACCCGCCAGCTGTCAGTGACATTATCAAATCATTTGAGGCAAACGGTGAGCACTTTGATTACAAGCTTTCGCCCAGCAGACCCGACCCCTATCTTAGCCCGCTTGAATGGTCTCCTGATAGTACACGGCTCTTGATAGGCTACCAATGGTACGACGACCAGATGCGGGTTCAAAGCGGCAGCTTTGTCTATGAGCCCCTCACAAACAGCGTGTCTCGTTTGACACAAAACGCCCCTTCGGAGGCAGACCACGTCCCGGCGGTCAAGCCAGATGGATTTACGTGGTAATCTAGCTAAATGATATGGGAGGTTATTTATGGACATCAACAGTCTTTCCATACCCGAGGATAAGAAAAAGATCCTTGAGACCTTGGTTAGTAAGGTAAAGGAGCAGTACAGTCAAGATATTGCCCTTATTGCATGCTATGGCTCCTACTTTAACGGCACTGCGCACGATAAGTCTGACCTGGATTTCTACTTTATCCCGGCAACAGACAAGGCCTATGACATGTGTATGCAATTCATACTAGACGATATCGGTTATGATTTCTGGCCCATTTTCTGGGAGAGAGCAGAAAGAATCGCCCGCTTCGAAGAACCCCTCATTCCCCTTATTGCCGATGCCACAGTGGTTTATTATAGAAGCCCAGACGATAGGAAAAGGTTTGAGGGATTAAGAGAAACGATTGCCGGGCTTCTCTCACCTGAGAAAAAAGGAGCTCTTTTGGAACGGGCTGAAGCTGCCCTCAAAGAGGCTAAAGCCATTTTCTACGACGCCTTGCAGCAACAGACCTATTCCACTGTTCGCATGTTATGCGCTGATTGCCTTGGAAGACTTCTCGCTTCTGTTGCGTATATGAATTCGAGCTATATACGAAAGGGCACAGCTAACTTTGAAAATGAAGTCAAGAGGTTCAGCTGCCTTCCCGAAGGTTTCCTTGACCTATTTAGAGAATCTGTTGCCGCTTTAACCCTTGAGGATGCCCTAGCACCCATACAAAAGCTCATAGCCAATGCAGAGCTTTTGCTCGAAAATCTAAGGCCAAAAAGCAGCATTAGGCTCTCCAATGATAGTGCGAAAGGCTTTTATGAGGAGGCAAAATCCACCTATAACAAGCTTGCGCAGGCCTGTGAGACCAGAAATACCGCTGGTGCCTTCTTTGCCGCAAGGGCCATTGAGGCAGAAGTGCGGAGCCTCCTGGGTGATTCCTATCAAAGCTTTGGCTTTCCCGATTTACTCTTCCCTTTGAAAGACCAGTTTTCTGAGCTTAAGGAACGCGGCGCCCTTCATGAAAGCATACTGGTGAAAGCCTTAAGGCAGGCCAACGTGAGCATCAATGCGTTTGAATCATTACAGGCATTCACGGACTACATGAATAATAAGGCGTGAAGTTCAGGCACGAGTCATAAACACGACCATAAGTTAACAAAGAGGCAAGTCTTTCATCAAAGACCTGCCTCTTTTCTTGTGAGTTTTCATTTAGCGTAAGTGGATCTTAACTCCGACAACCTGACCCACTCTTTATCCTGTAGACATTTTGCTTATTCAATAATAAGGTTCAATTCACCACTCTTTGTATTCATGTCCAAGTTCAAAAGCCCTTAAGCGGAGAAACCTAACCGTAAGCGCTTTAATCGTCATCCTTGTCCATAGACTTCTCCATCTCCTTGAAGTAATACGCTGCACCGGCCTGGAAGCCCTGCTTGAAGTTAATGATATTCTGTCCGAGATCGGCCTTGGGATTCCCGCCCTTGACGGCCTCGAAATACTTCGCCATGTAGTCATATTCATGGGTTCCGAGTTTGAGCTTGACTTTGCCCAGCTCGACCTCACCCTTGGCATAGCCTACATTGTTCATGATGCCGTCAAGTATTTCACAAATCTTATAGGTGGCGGCTTTTGCGGCCTCCATGATTTGCTCCGGGTCCTCCAGTTCAAGAGTGAAGGAGGCAACCGACCAAACGGAAACATCAATACCAATAAAGGCGCCAACGGTAAATTCTCTATAGTCTTCACCGTTGGGGGACAGGTTCTCAATAAAATACTCAGCAGCTCCGCCATGTTCACCTGTATCCAGCACGGAAATCGTTTCAAAGGTTTCCGGATCAATTTCAAGCCATGCCCACCGGTTCTGGCCGTTGATATTAGCTGGCTGATTCGGCATGAAGAATACCTTGTCGGAATCCTCTATACGCTCGATCAGGAACTCGGGATACCCCTGCTGCTTCATATACTCAATATCATTGCTTCTGTCATCTCTTGTGCTCATGTAGACCTTGGTGCCCTGGGGGCATTGTGCCCAAATGTCCATGAAGCTGTATTTGTCACCGGGAAGGGCAGCCCCCTCCAATACCGACATATACAGGCCAGACATCAGGTTAAAGGCCTTGACGGCATCCTCAGAGCCCCTATGAATCTGGTTGAACGGCTGCAGGAGGTCGACACTGGTCATAAGCGGCGATTGTGCATCCCTGCGTTTGACGGTCACGACAACACAACGCTCGGTATCAGTTCTTCCCGCCGAGACCTTAAGACCCTTTTCCAGCTTGCCCTCATAGTCGGTCTGAGCCGTGAGGAATTTATTGATGACACTCCGGGTATACCAGCGGAGGGTTGACATTTCATCCGGGCTCTTGGCCGCCTTATAAGCATTGTCCGCAGCCTTTTGCAGGGTCTTTGCCGCTTCAGGAGGCAGGTCAGGCAGATTGATGGCCAGGGTGTGGAAAACGCCGCTGATATCATCGCCTTCCATCAGGGCCGTTTCATGGACATAGGACCCGGATGGTGTCCGAACCTCAATTTTTACACCCACAACCTTATACCTGTCTCTTATACACATCT
>JAOABT010000579.1 GCA_026418215.1 Clostridia bacterium
TAAGCCCGGGTATCAGGATGAAGCCCGAGCCGATATCCATGTTCTCAAACGAAACCCAGAATAAGGTGTTGATGGGCTTGGTCATATAAATGTCCAGCTTACCCTCTCGGATTTTCCATGGAATACTGATCACTCCGAAAAAGAAGAGACACATATTGAGCGCATCCAATATGGTGAAGGTCCCGACAAAAAAGATCATTTGATAGCGGTTCCAACCATTGATGTTGTCGACATTCAAGAACAGGGCTGAAAAGACGGCGATTTGAATCAGGAACATGGAGACATCCACAAAGAACGCTGTCCAGAAGCTTGCTCGATAGACCATCTGATTAGACAGCCTGAATTTAAACAGTGTCCAAAGGGTTTTAGCATAGCGTTTAATTTTGGTGAGACAGCTCATGCGCCCACCCCCTCATATAAGCGTCTGAAGCGATTGTAGGCCGCTTCAGCAAGAAACCAGAGAAAAAGGTTCCAGATAACAAGAATCACTATTCCCAAAATTGCCTCATCGGTTTTGAGCCCCAAATAAAGGCTGGCCGGGATGTATTGCATGTAATAGAAAGGGAAGAACTTCATAATCCCCTGCATCCATAAAGGAAGCAGCGACAGCGGCAGCAGCGCGCCCGAAAGGAAGTCCACCATGTTGGATTTAATGAGGTGCCATCCCGTAATATCGGTATATTTGAAGGCCAAAAGCGCAGTCAGATAATTTAGCAAGATTATGAAAACTAGACCTAAAAGCGTTATGATTACAGCATACAAAAGGTTAATGGAGAGAACCGGCGGCACAAACTCTTTGCTGTAAATCAGAGCAATGATGCCGACCGCCACGATAGTAATGAACAGGATATAGAGGCTTTTCGCAAGGCTTGTGAAAACAAAGTGGCCGAGGGGACTTACAGGCTTGACAAGATACTTTGAGAACTTTCCCTCACGGATTTCACCGGCCATATCCCACACCATGCCGTTTGACTGTTCGAGCCGCTCGATAAAGGCGCAAACAATGTAGTAGGTGAGCATCATGCCAAAGGTCATGCCGCCGATAACCGATTTACCCGTATACATCATGCGCCAGAGAAAGTATGCCAGAAAGACCCTGATAAAGGGCATCAGGCTCCCTATGTAAACGTCAAACCGGTACGTCATCTGAGTTTTAAGGCTTATCCTGCCTATTTCAAGATATTTTCGCATATGCTGTCTCCTTTTTTGCCTGCTGTGTAGATCTTCTCGATGACGCCGCCGATTTCTTCCTCCTCAATGCGGATATCATTGACGTCGTATCGGTTCAAAAGGCTTTGAATTGCAGGCTTGACCAGGTCCTTTCGTACCATGAAAACGGCCTTTAAAGGGCTTTTTTCGAGCCATTCAGCCTCAAACTCCAGCTCGGGCTCCGTTTCCGTATCAAAGCTCATGGTGATGATTCTCTGCTCCTGGAAGCTGTTGAGGAGAGCATCCAGGCTGCCGTCATAGACCTTCTTGCCGCCGTTGATCACAACCGTACGCCTGTCTCTTA
>JAOABT010000597.1 GCA_026418215.1 Clostridia bacterium
AGATGTGTATAAGAGACAGCAAACTTAGAGAATGCTCCGGCTACGGCTGCCATGGGTCCCACGTCTGCAAGCGAAGCCGCCTGACACATATCCAGCACAATCAGGGGGGCATTGGGAAGTGGCGCCACGGGCACAAGGCTGTGTAAAAAAGCATCATGACCCTTGATATAGTCCATAAGCTCCTTACGGTAATGGGTAATGAGCTCCAGGGCTTCTTTCCTAAGGTTTTTTACCGCCCCAATATACAGGTCGGTCTGATCCACCTTGGCCTCAAAGAAGCATAAGTTCTGAGCCTTAAAGCTTTCCCGATAGAATCGCTTTGTTTCCATAGGTTCAGGCCTGAAGGCTCATGACATTCAAGGGGCATGCCTTGGTGCAAAGGCCGCAGACAAGGCACTTTTCCTTATCAAACTCCAAGCACCAGGTCTCCTTGTTCATGGTAAGCGCATCGGAGGGGCAAACAGCTGTGCAGGCCCCGCAATGGACGCAGGACTCCTCTTGCCAGATGAGCTTCTTGTTAAAAAGGTCATACTGGATGCCCTGATCCTGTATATAGGTCAGAACAGCCTCTACATCCGCCTCTTCGCCCTTGATATCGGCAACCAGTGTCCCCGTTTTATTCAGGCTGATATCGGCGTGGAGGATGTTGACCTCAACATTAAATTTTCTTATAAGCGTGCTGACCAAAGGTACCGTAATACTGTTCAAGGGGTAATGAAGGCTAATCTTAATGGTTTTCATGGTCATGCCTCCCTGATCTCAAGCTTGTTAAGGCGTTCTTTTCTCATGGGCAGACGCTCAACAGGCTCGCTTAAAAGGAATTCTCCCCGGCTTATCTGACGCTTTAGCTCTGATGCGATCTCACGGGCAGCCTTAAGGCTTGAAAGCGGCGCTGTAGGCACCTTTTTACCCCTTACTTCAATTGAACCGCTTCGGAGCTGTTCATAGCTAACCCGCAAGTTTAAGGCTTCCTTGCCGCTCTTATCAACAACGACGGTTTGGATATCTCTGTTTCTTACAGCTGTCTTTAAAAGCATGTCTTCATCCAAAATTGGAATTGGTATGCCCACGCCAACGAATAAGGAGACACCGTATTTCTCATAAACGGCTGCACGTATGTATCGGCTGGACATCTTCTTCACATCGCCTATTAATGCCAACGTACCCGAGCCGCCCACCGGCACACCGTTTTCAAGGCGATCCTGTCCGGGGTCGTGCTGGGTGCCCTCCCAGGCCACATAGCCCTGGGTGCCCCCAATAAAGATCCTCGTACCTATTCCCACTGTCCGGTATTCGGGGTCATTGAGCAAGGGACTCAGTTCTCCGGCTGTTGAATAGGTCACATTTCCGAAATTGGGCAGGAGCGTCCCCATGTAGGTATACATAATGCGGTCGGTTGAATTGGTGGCCGCCGCATAGTTTTGGTAGCAGTTTCTGGGATTGAACAAAAAGGCCTGATTGACGTTGTTTTTATTAATGGTTGTCTTGATTTCTTTCCTCGGATAGCAGTCGGTACCATAGCTCTCAGCATAGAGAACAATGTCCTTGCCCTCGATGAAATCCTGTATCACATGCGCGCCGCCATACTGCATGCCCAGTCTTTCAGACATCTCTGTAGCGCCTACATAGGCGTCTACGGCCGCTATGCCGGCAAAAGCAGGCACATCATTGAGCCAAACCCTGTTCATTCGGATCGGTGGGTTGGAATGGCCAAAATTGATAAACATTCCGCTGGAGCACATGGGTCCGAAGGTCCCGGTCGTGACGACATCGACCTCTTGAAAAGCTTTTTTAACGCCCTTTTCCTCTACCAGAGGAATGATTTCCTCGGCTGTAACCACGACAGCCTTGCCGCTTTTAATGCGTTCATTAATCTCTGCAATTGTTTTCTGCATACAGAATACACCACACGATCTTTATTTGATGACATTTCCAAGTTAAGCTCCATTATAAACTTATCCCCTCAAGAATTCAATTATGGAAATCTTACGGAAGGAGCAGGCAGCGTTGACAATGAGGCCCGCAGGGTGATATCGTCGAGTGAGGATATACATTTACTATTATCATGAAAAGCAACTAAAGGTATATACTGAGCGATTAACAAAGGACTTTTATGACGCATGTTGCGAGAGCAAAACTGAAAAATCTATATTTTTATTAAACAAGGTGCTCTCATTTACGGTTAAAATACGCCGGTTACCTTCATGGTGGTACCAGCGTTTTAGCTTTATAGAGTATTGTGCGTAATTGAATGAAATGTCATTGTATGATGCTGCCAATGGGTTTGAGAGCTTATGCTCTAATCATTCCAGTACAGGCCCGTGATAATTACTATTAAAGGGAGAAGACGATATGATTTCTGAACGTTTAAAAAAACAAATGCAGTTCATTGCAGAGGCAGATAAAATCAAGAATGTTTTTAGAATGACTAAAATACATGACGGCTCACGCCGGGAGAACGACGCCGAGCACTCCTGGCATCTGGCCCTGATGGCCTTCCTCCTGTCGGAGCATTCAAAGGAAGCGGATATCGACCTTCTCAAGGTCATCAAAATGTGTATTATCCATGATCTCGTTGAGATTGATGCCGGCGATACCTTTTGTTATGACGCTGTAGGCAATATGGACAAGCTTGAACGTGAGAAAAAGGCTGCAAAGCGCCTGTTTGGCATGCTCCCTGAGGATCAGGGGAAGGAAATGGTTGCCCTCTGGGAGGAATTTGACGCCATGGAAACCAAGGAAGCAAAGTACGCAGCCGCCTTGGACAGGGTTCAGCCCGTTATGCTCAACTACCTGAATCAAGGGGGAACATGGCTGGAGCACCAGATCACCAAGGACCGCGTTGTCAAACGCAACAAGCCCATTGATGAAGGTGCTCCGGCATTATGGGAATATGCATCAGGTCTGATTGACGAGGCTGCGGCAAAAGGCTACGTGAAAGAGGCAGGCTCGTGAAACCAAGCCTTGAATCTGCTTTTCGCCTTTCATGTGGAGATCAGCTTATGTACCTGGCGGTACTATAATGAGCGGCTCAATGAAAGGACTTCCAGAAATCACCGTCAGTATTGATATAGTCCTTGATATCGTCGTAGGGAATGAGGAATTCCGGCATACCGGCGGCGTAGGAAGCAATCTCGTATTCCCCGAAATAGATCACTATTCCTTTTTCGGTAAGGACAAAGAAGTTGGCATCGGTGATGGTGGTGTGGTCTTCCCAGTAACCCACATCCTCCATGGTTGCCCTCATCTTGTCGGAGACAATTTGACTGAGCTTTGCGTACCCTTCGTCACCCGGTTTCAAAAGGTCCTTAAGGGTATAAACCGCTCCTGACTCTGAATCAACATAAACCGTGTTTCTAAAGTGGCTGCCATGAGCGGCTCCCAACGCATAGACATCAATCTGCTGATCAATCAAGATCAGCTTTTTTTCTTTACTGATTGTGTAGTTACTCTTGAAGACATTCAGATAAATCGGGTCCGGATTTTCGAAATTCTGGCGGTAGCCGCTCACCATTTCGTCGTAGAGGTAGGCGTTGATTTGGTCCTGAACCGCCTTATCCTTGAGCCCCGACAGAACGGGGTAGGCCATGGAGTAGGTGCGGTAAGGAGATTCAATTTTATTCATGGCTTCAAGGCCATCACCCAAGTCTACTCTTTCATCACATCTCACAAGGATATTGCCTTTCTTATCGGCAACGACCTTTTGGGCATTGATGTCACCTCTTAAATAGTCACCGTCTAGGGTCAAAATGCCCTGACCCTTAAACAAAGGAAGGCTCTTGGCCGGCTTCATGGATTTGTTGATAAAGGAGATGGCGCTCTCATCGTTGACAAGGACAGTATCCTTGTCTAAGTCCTCAACCGTGTAGTAAACCCAGTCGGTATGATCCTTGAGGTCTGCTGTATAAAGGGCTTTCAGAGTATAGTCGAAATAGCCGTAAGGAAGGAAATCTTCCGCTTTGCCTTCACTGCCAACCGCATATAAGCCATTGCGCATGCGCTTGATACCGCAGTATTTCGGCTCAAGCACGAATTTACCGGAGGTATCAATGATGCCATAGCGAGCGTCGGATTCTGCATTAGGTGCCTGGCTCACAATGGCATAGCCATTCAAAAAGGGCCTGGCTTCCTTGAACTTAGCCTCTATCACAACATTGCCATTGGCATCCTGGTAGCCGTAAAGCTGAGAGCCCGTATCCTGAAACATTCTCAAACCTGAAGAAACCTTATCTGTAAGGTCGTTGCCCTTGGTATCGATGTAGAATGAGGGGCTTCCGAATTGTTCGGCTACCTCGGCAATACCGTCTACAAAGGGATTCATGACGCTATATCCGGGTTGGAGCACCAAGGCTCCTGTTTTATCAAGATACCCTTTCTGAGTATCGGTATAATAGGAGGACAGACCATCGCTGAATTGATTGATATAGCCGTCAATTTCAAAAGCCTTTTTACCCTTTTCATCAAAGGCATGGCTCTTATTGGTTTCATAATCATAGGTAAGGAATAAGCCATCACTATAGCTAAAGCTGCTATATTTGGGTTCAACAAGATACTTACCCTTCTTATCAATTAGCCCGTATTTGTCCGTGTCCTCGGAAACCACAGCAATTCCGCAGGCATAAAAGGGCTCCGCAGTCTTAAACTTGGGCTCTATAACCATTTTGCCAGACTGATCCTCATAACCATATAACTGAGAGAAGCCGTTGTTCTTTGCCACAGGAACAAGGTATCTCTCCTTCTTTTCGGTATTCTGCTCCTTATTATCCTTGGCGGTCTGGGGCTTTTCTGCTCCGCCTAGGCTTGAATCCTTCTGGTTCTGGACTTCTTCCTCTGAATCCTTGCCGGCCTGTTCACTTCTCTGACAGCCCGACAAGGGGATAGAGAGCGCCACGCATCTGTCTCTTATACACATCT
>JAOABT010000665.1 GCA_026418215.1 Clostridia bacterium
GTAATAGGATACCCTGTCGGAATGACCGCGTGTGTACTCATCTTTAGCATCAACAACCTGTCTTAAGGCCTCAATGGTGTCCAGATAGCGGATTCTCAGCTGTTCATAGGTCCTGTTGAGTTCTTCATTCTTAATATTGACCAGTGAATGTAAAAAGGCATTATTTAAAGATGAAGAAGCCTGAGCCGCATAGATTTCAAGAAGCTTGTAGCCTCCGGACATATCAATCGCGGGATGATTGGTGGTTTCTACATAAATAACCCCAATGGACTCGGATAAGTCATTCATTAGCGGTAGAATAATGCCATTGGGCAATTTAATGACCTGCTTTGATATCTTGGCCTTCCCTATGCTTTCCAAAAGCTCGGAATCAAGCATGGACATGAAATCGTAGATTTCTGTTTTATACTTGCCTATCCCCTTGAAAATACTCTTTCTGCTCTCAAAGACATCGACGATATTATCAACCAGTATGAAGGCATGTTCGCTGTTTAAAAGAGGCAAAAGCTCGATGAGAATGTCCTCAAGAATACTTCCTATGGGCTGAAGCTGGTAAATCCTCGGTACAGCCTGAAGAATACGGTTTAAGCCGTCCCTGAACTGCTTGATGGTATTCATCATGGTAATGGATTTCACACCTGATTCCACCAAAAGCTGAAGCTGGTCAAAGCGGTCGCTTTTCTCGCAGTAGCCCTGTATATCCAGGGCCTTGATAGTCTCCAGGGGTGGTGCCAGGTCTTTATGACCCGTTAAAAGCAGAATATATAAGTCCGAATTGAAGTCACGGATTCTCTTTACCACCTCATCCCCGTGAATAGGCGTCATGAGGTAGTCCAAAATCATAAGATCGTAATGGCCGCGTTTGATTCTGTCGATGGCCTCCAACGGGTTGGTGACACCCTCGAAATCATAACCGCTTCTTTTAAGGATGATGGATAATGACTCAATAATACCAGGCTCATCGTCGACAACAAGGACTTTAATATTGTTTCTGGGTTCATTCAACTTTTTCCTCATTTAAGTACTCCCTCAAAGTTTATTTTTCAGGCCGTGAGTCGATGAGGTAGTTGTATGTAAAAGGTTGTTCCCTTACCTTCTGCAGATTCGAACCACATTTTGCCCCCGAAATGGCCCTTTATGGTTGAATGAGACATATATAGACCAAGCCCTGTGCCGTTCTTGCCCTTTGTTGTAATCATTTCCTTCAGAAGCTTGCCCTTAACGTTGTCCGGAATGCCTTTAGCGTAGTCCTTAATGATGAAGCGGATGTCTTCTCCTTGCTTTTCAACAATGAAATCAATCGTTCCCTGCTGTCCTTCGTAGGCGTGAATGGCATTCATGATAATATTATCAAATACTTGTACCAAACTATTAACATCGCCATACATTTCTGTGTGGTAATTAACATTTATTCTCGTGTTGAGCTTGCAATTGTACCGTATGAGTTCGTATTTCATCAAAAGCTCTATACGCTTGATGAGCTCATTCACCGTAAAGCTCAGGGTGGAGTTTTTGTTAAACTGGACAGCTTGCCCCTTGACAGTATCAATGATATCCGACATATAGGAGCAATAGGGCTTTATCTTGTCCAGCCAGGTGTTCATTTCTGCTGCAATCTCGTGATGGTCCTCGTCTGTGACCGAGGCATCCCCAATGGATTGGTCATATTCGGTAATAAGATCCCGCAGAGCCTCGACCGTGCCCGAGATGGACATAATGGGCGTTTTAAGGTTATGCGCGATACCGCCGATCAATTGGCCCAGAGAAGCCAGCCGCTCCTGTTCCATCATAATGGCGTGCTTTTCTTCAATGGTTGCAATGTCTTTTTTGTTCTGCGTGATGTCCTTGAAAAGAATGACAGTTCCCAGATAGTTGTTCTTCAAAATGATGGGTGTAGCCTCAATGGTGAAGTACTTATCAAGTCCATTATCCTCAATATGCTTCTCAAATACAATAGAAACCTGCTCTTTTTGAGCTTTCTCGATGGCACTGATTAAATTGACGTCTTCCTTGATGAGGCAAGTGTCCTTGAATACCTGGCGGAGGTCCTTATTTCTGTAGATAGGAAAATGTCCTTTGAACGTTACGGCCATAGTCTTGTTAAAATCAACTATTTTGTATTCCTCGTTCACAACCATGAAGCTGTCCGAAATCCTGTCCACAACCGTATGAAGCGCTACCGGGGCAACGCTCAGGAAGTTATAGCGGAATATGGCCACAGCGATACAAAGCATGGCAAAAGAAAAGGAAATAGCAGTTGTATAAGCGGGGACGATGACGAGCTTTAGTGTCACAAGAATATTCACCACCAAAGGTACGATTGATCCCACGGCAATCAACATGGACTGCTTGGAGAAAAAACGGGAGTTTTTGATCGAATAGTACATGAGCAGAACAATACCAGCCACCATACAGGCATAGGAATAGATCGAATGAAAGATAAAATAGGTGCCGTACACAACCTCGCTGTTTATGGGTGAAAACCTTACGAAAAACAGATGGTGATAGCTATTTGTAAACACCAGAATGCATGACACCAGCGGCGGGATAAACAAATAAATATAGTATTTGAAGAAGTTGATCTTGGTTTTACCGAAGACAATGCCTATGAGCAAGGTCATAACGGGTGTGAAGCAAATGCCAATATACCAGAAGCAGACCAGGGCCATGGGTGTTTTCCCTGTGAGCATACGGATATAAGCTTCTAAGAGATTGCCTGTACTCCAAATCAGCATAAAGACGATTGCACTCACAAAGACATAGTGAATTTGCTTTTTATTGCTCATTCTGAGGATATAAACCATAATCAGCGAAACCAAAACAACAGAAATATGGAGAAGAATAAAGTAGACGTCATGCATAGACCTTTACGAGCTCCTCACCATTTAGAATCGTATTGAGACATGCGGCCAGCTCTTCGACAAAGGGGCTTTGGAATAAGCTGTAGTGATCGCAGGTTATATCAATCTGTGTGAGCACTTTGGTGCAGAGGCGGTTCCATTTTTGATAGCTATGAGACTTATTTTTAAGGTCGGCATCCACGGAAGCGTTAAAGAAATAGGTATCACAACTGACTTTTCCTTCGGGCCGATACTCCGCCCTTGCCAGATGAAGGGATCTTATGCCATTCAAGTAACGAATGATCTCTTGAATAGAAGCACTTTCATACCGTGGAATCGCTTTGGATATATCTTGGGGAATCTTGGCCTTTATCAATGCTTTTAACGCCTCATCCCTGCCGGCCTCATCAACAAGGTAAGCCCACAACGCACTCACCGTATCAAGTCCGGGGATGCTGTCCGGTTTTATATTGAAATACTTTTTAATAAACAGTTTTTCGCTTTGCAGCGTAAAAGCATGCTCATTCCACTTTTGAGGTGCCAGGGAATCGAACAGCCCAAGAAAATGAACCCTCTCTCCCCGACTTTCCAGAATTCGCGCCATTTCATAGGCTATGGTACCGCCAATGCTCCAGCCCGCCAGATAATACGGTCCCTTGGACTGAACCGGAAGAATGACATCGACATATTCAGCCGCGATATCGGGAATAGTGAGATTTCTGGGGCAAAAATCCTCAAATTCCCTGCGAATGGCCCAGCAGGCGAAGTCGTCCTCTATCAAGCCGCTGAGGCTCACGTAATTTTCAATCTCGCCGTTTCCAGAATGAACAAAGAACAAATTGCGCTTACCCGCTTTTAAAAGCTTGACCCTTTGATCTCGCTCCTTGTCCGAACATTTTTGAGCCTGAACGAACTGGGCCATTTTTCTGACGGTGTTGTATTTGCGGATATCTACTATAGGAAGCTCAACTTGGCAATACCTGTAAATACCAGATGATATGGTGATGATATCAAGTGAGTCTCCACCCAGATCCTCAAGACTGCTGTCAATACCGATAGGCTGGACTTTGAGCGCTTCCTGCCAAATGTCCCTTATGCGCTGCTCTGTTTCATTCTGCGGAAGAACAATGCTTTCTCTGGCGCTCTCGCTCCCCGGCTTGGGCAGGCGATGCCGATCCAGCTTACCGTTGGTGGTCAAGGGAAATTCCTTTAAGGCGTAAACATAGGAAGGAATCATGTATTCAGGGAGTATCGGCTTAAGCCTGCTCCGTACCTTTTCTGAAAGCCCGGTTTCTTCAGAGATGACATAAGCGCAGAGAAGGGCCTTGTTATTTGCACCCATCTGATCCAAAACGGCTGCATCCTTGATGCCGGGAATCTGAAGGATATGGGTTTTGATTTCGTCCAGCTCTATGCGGTAGCCGTTGATTTTAACCTGACTGTCGATTCGGCCAATGAAGGCGATCTCGCCCTGGGCCAGCCACTTCCCTATATCGCCGGTTTTATAAAGCCGTTGACCGCTTTCAAAGGGACTTTCCATAAACCGGTGCACTGAAGCGCCTGTTGGGTTAACATAACCCCTGGCAAGGGTTTCTCCCCCAATATAAATCTCCCCTGGACAGCCTATGGGAACTGGGTTATGATGCTTGTCCAGAATATATATCTTGGCATTCTGAATGGGTCTTCCTATGGTAATGGTATGATGT
>JAOABT010000676.1 GCA_026418215.1 Clostridia bacterium
ATAATAGCGCAGGGTATAATTACTCAGCCCGATATGCTCGGCAACCTCACGAATACTCATTTCCATAAATTTTCACACTTTCTTGGAAAATGGCTGTTGACTTAGAGTTTACTCTAAGGTGTATAACCATAACGTACAGCAAAATAAGAATTGAATCAAGTGAAAAGAGGGGAAAATGATGCAATACCGTCATTTCGGAAAATTGAACCTGAAGCCTTCGCTTCTGGGCTTTGGCGCTATGCGCTTTCCTACCGTCAAGCAAGGCGAAAAGGATGTCATTGACAGGCCGGAAGCCATCCGCATGATGCGAAGCGCTATCGATCAGGGCGTTAATTACGTAGACACCGCCTGGCCCTACCATGATGGTGAGTCAGAGCTTGTTACCGCTTTAGCCCTGAAGGAAGGTTACCGTGAAAAGGTCATGCTGGCAACCAAGAACCCCACCTGGCTGGTACATAAGGCTGAGGATTGGTCTCATTATCTTGACAAGCAGCTTCAGAAGCTTGAGACTCCCTCTATAGACTTCTATTTACAGCACGCTCTCGACGCTAACAACTGGAAGCGATTTAAGGAATTAAACCTTTGGGATAAGGCCATGGAAGCAAAAAAAGCAGGAAAAATCAAGTACTTTGGCTTCAGCTTCCATGATAGCCAGGAAACCTTCCTTGAAATTCTTAACGCCTACGATTGGGACTTCTGCCAGATCCAGCTCAACTACCTGGACACCGACTATCAGGCCGGTTTGAAGGGTCTTGAAGCGGCGGCCGCCAAGAACATCGGTGTGATTGTCATGGAACCTCTTCGCGGCGGACGGCTCGTTTCGGGTCTTCCCAATGATCTTGCTGATAAGATGGCTGCTTACGCAGTAAAGCGAAAGCCAGTAGAATGGGCGCTCCGCTGGATTGCGAGCCACCCCGGCGTTTCGACCATCCTTTCGGGTATGAGCTCCATGGAGCAGGTTGACGAAAACGTGAAGCTCTGCAGTGCTCAAGACATGCTCCCCAACTCGATGACAGCTGATGAGCTGACATTTATCCAAAACCTGGCCGATGAATGGAAGGCGAAAAAGCTCGTGGGCTGCACAGGCTGCAACTACTG
>JAOABT010000021.1 GCA_026418215.1 Clostridia bacterium
TTCGCCTTTCCCTCAGCTTGCGCTGGGTTTGGCGCTCAATGACCAGTGATTCCAGCTCCTCATTAAGCATGGCTATCTTTCTTCCGATTTTTCTTCTGTCCAGCTCAAGCTTCTTCTCACCCGAGCCTCGGTTGCAAGTGCCCACACCGCCGCTTTGCCGCCCCAGGGATTCTCTTAAGCCCACTAACCGCGGCAGCATATATTTGAGCTGTGCAATCTCGACCTGCATCTGGGCCTCCTTGGTTCTAGCCCGGCGAGCGAAGATGTCCAGTATCAAAGCTGTCCTGTCAATAAGTTTGCATTCCAATTCTTTTTCCAGATTCCGGATCTGCGACGGGGTCAATTCATCGTTACAGATGACGAGGTTCGCTCCCTTTGCTTTAAGCAAGGCTTTAACCTCGTCTAGCTTACCCGAACCGATATAGTGTGAGGCATTGATAACGTCCAAGTTTTGAACAACCTCCCCCACCACCTCGGTATCGCAGGCATAGGCGAGGCTTCGAAGTTCTTTCATGGTGTATTCATGGTCTTTCTGACCGCTTTGATTAACGCCTACCAATAGTGCCATTTCTCTTTGCTCCATAACATAACCTCCGTTTTATTAAACATAACGACCAAGGTGATGCCCGGGCAGGGAAAAGCGGATAGAATGAGTCCGTAAGGCTCTTTTTCAGATTGAATGTCAGAAGGCTGGAAGGAGATGAAGCTGGTCCTCAAGAAGATTTAGACAAATAAAAAAGAGGACTAAAACTGTCCTCTTATACCTTCAAAGATGGCTATTCGCAATAAAGCTATAGGTTCCTTAAAACTGGCAGTTCAATTCCGAGACCCCTGCGCACAGGCAGAGCGCGTATTCAGTTAGAAGCTGAATTCCTGCGGAATTTGATAAAGAATACCATTTTAAGCAACCCTCCAATCACTACACTTAAAACCAGATTACCATAGAATACCTATAAAGGCAACTCTTAATTGCATATGGCCTCTTGATAACAAAATGGAATACTTAGTATCTATATATTGAGCGATTGGTGATGCATGCATGGACTTTGCACCTTATAACACATTCAAAACAAAACCAGCCTGATGCCATCATAGAAACGGAATCAGGCTTTTTTACGACGATCTCCTGCAATAAGGACCTCCATTTTGTGTCTTCGTACCTGGTAGGGTATTTAGACTGCAACCTCCCTTGCTTAGAGCTCGGGCATTTAAGGCATTAATCGTCCAGATAGGAGCAGCAGTAGTCCGTGAGCTCGTTGACTACCAGCTTGAATTTTGAATGACTCTTGACCTCAAACGCCTGTCCGCCGGTAAAGGTTACCCAGTCGTTACTGTCAGGAAGAAGGACATCAAGCCTTCCGGCAAGAATCTCCATGAGCTCCTTCTTGTCTGTTCCAAACTCATACTCACCCGGCATCATGATACCCAGGGTTTTCTTTTCGCCGTTCTCGAATAAAATGGTTCTGCTGGTGACCTTACCGTCAAAGTAGACGTTGGCCTTTTTTACCACACTCACATGATTGAACTGGTCCATGGGCGTACCTCCGCTGTTTTTTTTAAAGTATATCTCAAGAAAAGCCGTTTGGAAAGACTCTAATGAAATTGGACTCAAGCAATAAAGCGTTTCTTGCAATTGATGTCCTACAGCACAGGTGAGCATTACAATGTCCATGCCGACTGTGTGCCGAATGCATGGGCGGTTATTTACAGCTTAAATTCATGCAGCCTGAGGCCAAGGGGAAGTTCAGGCATGTTGAGGCCAAAAGCCACGATATTCGGCTTGTACCAGCCGTTGGCGGTTAATTTTCTGTTTTAGCTTGTCGTTGAGGAACTGATGTGTACGCAAAGAACAAGTGCCGATAGAGACAGGATTCTCGACTTTTACATAAAGACCTTTATCATATTGAGTTGATTTTTTTATTCCAAAGCATAAAATTAAGGCTTGGGGTCATAAGGAACCAGAGCAAAACCCGCACTTGCGACCGTCAAGTTCTAAAGTGTAGGTTTTCCTTTTACAGGACATCTTTTAACCATCGCGTCCCTGCTTTTAGAGCTGCTTGACTGAATTCCTTTCCGTTAAGGAGATGGGTAGGATGGTTTCCAGTTTACCCGAATAAGCATCATTTATAGAGTTGAGGAGCAGTTTAACTGCTTCTTCACCCTTCTGGCTTATATTCTGATGAACTGTCGTAAGACCCGGTGAGACATATTTGGAAATGACGAGATCGTCAAAACCGACAATTGAGATATCATCAGGGATTTTGATCCCATGATCCTGAAGACCTTTCATGGCACCTATTGCAAGTATATCTGCCATGCAGAATATTGCGGTAATATCTGTCTTCTTGTTCACCAGCTTTTCGGCAAGCTCCAGCCCCGAATCAAAGTCAACAGTTCCTTCAAAAACATGATCCCGATTAACTGTAAGGCCATATTCCTTAAGGGCATCCTGGTAACCATCGTAGCGTTTTTTCACGACCCCGCCTTCCTTGATTTTTCCGGTAAACATACCGATTTTTCGATGTCCCTTTTCCAAAAGATATTTAGTTGCTATGTAGCCGCCGTATCGGTCATTAATTTGAATGCTGTGGAAGTAATGGTCGTCAAAATAGCTGTCAACAAGCACTACCGGGATTTGCGTCTTTTTAATCTGGTTGAAGAAATCGTCAGGATAAGCGCCTATAACGATGATTCCGTCCAAATTCCTCTGTCTTGCAAGGTTGACATAGCTTTCATTGACGTCGGTTGCCGATATCAGAACGTGGTAGCCATGTGTTCTGGCATGATATTCAATGGAGCTCATAATCTCGCTGTAGAAATTGTTATTGAAGATAAGGGTGCTTCCAGGCTCTGTTTGAGGAATGACAACCCCGATAAGCTCGGACGTGTTTTTGACAAGCCCTCTCGCTGATAGGTTCGGAATATAGTTAAGCTTTTCCATCGCCTGATAAACCCTTGCTTTTGTCTCCTCACTGATGTTTTCTTTTCCGTTTAGGACGTATGATATTGTAGCCGGAGAAACGTTGGCCTCCTTGGCCACATCCTTGATTGTTGCTCTGTTTTTCATATTTATTCTCCAGTTTCACTTAAACGATTAAGCGTTTACACCTCATTATAAACACAACATAAATTGATGTCAAGTGATTCCTAATAGTTAGTTTCATATTTATTACATTTTTCAAACATTTTATATAAGCATAATCCGCATGTTAGTTTAAACATGTACTCAATAGCATTTAATTGTATTTATACGTTTAAGCTATAATTTCTGATCCGTTGGGCTTTCATTGAACCCTTAAAATAACAGAATCGTTCATTGATTTAGCCTAAGAAAGCAGCCACTTCAACAATACTATTATGATCATAAGCGGCTGTTAAGATGCTTATTTATCGAAAGCCTGTCCAGCATATAGCTCTTTAGCCTTTTTTGATCTTGAAGCGCCTGAACTACATCCTCGGTCATAAGAGAAGCAAGGTAGTTTTGAACCTCGCTGCTTACAGAAAGCTCAGTAATATTAGCTTCAAAATCAAGTATTTTATTGCGTACATTCTGCCCGAGCTGATCCATGAGCTGCTCGGAATAAGACTGAATCTTGCCCGTGATCTCTTTATGGAAGATGTTGTAGGAAACCGATCCTATTATTACAAGAGTGATCAGGACCAAAATGAAAAACGAAACAAGAACCCTCGTGCGAAGGCCCACCTTTCTCAATATGAGCACCAGTCTATTCCATAAACCCACAAAACTAGCCCTCTTAAGCAAAAAATGGTTAGCGGGAACCATGGGCTTTAGATAAATTCTAAAGCCCACTGTTCGCTAAAAAAGTTGTAAACCCTTAAAGCTGTTTTATAATGCGGAAATCAGTAGAACCAGACATAACCTTGCTCTTAGTCTGGCCATTAATCCAGGTTATTTGGATATCATTGCCAAGATTGTCTTTGAAACGGTACTGCCCATTGTCACCTGTAATAAAGAAGCACAGATTTTTGTATTGATCTACATTGTTGCCCACAGAAGAGCCCAGTTTAAATTCATTGCCCAGGTTAAGCGCCAATGCGCCGCCCTTTCTTATTAAGGCAGGGATTCTATGAGCCCCGGTTTCAAAGAATATGGCTTTACCCCCCTCATATTCTTTCATATCCCAGAGATCGATCCATTGGCCGCAAGGTGAATAAACACTTCGGCCGGTACAATTCTCCCGAACAATAGGAGCTATAAGCAAATCCCCCATAATAAACTGGTCATCAATATCCAGAGTGTTTTTGTCTTCCGGATATTCGAGGAACAAATGACGCATCATGGGCTCGCAGCTTTCTTCCGACTTGAGAGCCTCACTATAAAGGTACGGCAGAAGATTCATACGGAGATAATAATGATACTTGAGCCTTTCAACCAAAGTAGGATCATTATGGGCTCTTGCCATATTCCATGGGCTTCTGTCATTTCTACCTCCAGAGGATGGCATAATTTCGGCAAATTGCCCGAAAATAGGCTCTGAGTGCCACTGCATACCGGGTGTGAATACAGCGGTCTGCGTAGCTCTTTCATAAAGCTCGACACTCGGCATTGGACCCGCAAAACCGGCGATATCAAAGCTCCAGTACGGTATGCCCGAAAGCCCCGCAGAAAGACCTGCAACCAGTATTGCCCTGAATTCTCCCCAGGTTGAAAGCTGGTCTCCCGCCCATGTCATCGGAACTGTCTGCTGACGTACATAACCTGCTCTGGTGAATAATACGCGATCCTTACCGACAAAGTCACTGTAAGCTCTCAAATAGCTTTGCACATAACCATTTTTCATTTCTCTGCCGGTTTTTCCGTCATGGAAAAGGATATCTTCCCGATGTATGAATTCACCGCCGTCGGACTTAAAGCCATCAACGCCTATATCAAGCAGATATTGCCTTTTATCGGTCCACCATTTCCTTGCTGTTGGATTTGTAAAATCAGGTATCATTGAACCGTAGAACCAATAGCCCTTAGGTATCTCATAAGGAGATCCATCGGGATTGAAAGCTACAAGCTTCTCCTCTTGAACATATCGGCGATCCTCGGCGTGCTGCTTGTTATCCGTATTTTTCATAGCGGGTATTTGCCAGAGAATAAGTCTAATTCCCTTTTCATGGAGCTTCTCAATCATCTCTTTAGGATTGTTCCAATATTTGTTTCCAGTAAAATCGAAATCGGAATATTTGAACATCTCCTGGCCCGGTTTGACATCGTATTTGGCATCGTTCCATATGTAAAAGGTCGATTCGTCACTCCACGCCTCAATCACAAGGACGTTGAAAGGCAACCCGCTCTGTTCCATCTCTTCGATCTGTTCTTCAACAAGAGCCTGTGTATTCCATCTATGACCAGACATCCATGGCCCCATTGCCCACTTCGGAGGCATAACCGGTCTTCCCGTAAGAAGAGTAAAGCTTGATACCATCTCTTTCGGGGTACCTAAAAATACGTAAATATCAGGCATTTTCCCTATGTATTCTCTGGAAATGTCAATTGTAATCCCACTCGATAAAAAGTTGAACTTTGTGACACAGTAGGAGTCAATAAATACTCCAAAACCGCTGTCGGTGAAGAAAAAAGGAATCGGACAGTAGCTTTTTTCACCCTGACGGGTAAACACCTCTTCGACAGCTATCGTTTTGGAAAGGTTCTTCTGGTTTACCCTGTCGAATCTTTCGCCCATGCCGAAAGCAGCATTATAATCCGCCCTTAGAGTTATTCTATATTCGTTGGAATCTATAGGATCTACCTTTAACTCCTTAATGACCAAAAGACCGTCTTTATGTATCGTTATGTAACCATTATCATCTTGGATGTCAATGCTTTGACTGCTAACGCTATTAATATTTTTATAATCATCGGGCATGGATATTTTGATTCTATTTTCATTTATAATGCTGATATCCATCTTTTCTTCTCCTTAAGCGAATATTTCTGCTGTTTTGACATTCCGGTTTTCTAATTGTATAATTACTAGAGGGTGGCTATACTGCCATATAACCACCCTGTTAAAAGTTCTTGTGGGGTGAGAAACTTGTTACTTAACAAGTTTCTCAAGTCTTGTTTTAGCCTCATCCATCGCTGCCTGAGGTGTCAATACACCGTTCTTTGCCTTGTCAATCTCTTCGTTTACTATACTTACCAAATCGCCCCAACTCTGAGGAATAGGTCCCAAAGGAGGCATTACGCTTGAATCATTAAGTGCTGCAACGTACTTTCTGGATTCGGGAGGAGTTACGGCGTAGTAAGCTGCCATGATGCTATCGTCATTGACTACAGGGATATTCCATCCCTTTGCAATTCTTATACTTACCGCATCCTTGTCGGTTGCAAGGTATTTCATGAGTTTCCATGCCGCTTCAGGATACTTGGTGGTTTTGCTGACTGCAAGACCTTCTACGAATGAGTTGTGTGCCTTGGCGACATTACCGGGCTCAACCATGACATCCCATTTAAAGGTAGCTTCCTGAGCCAATCTTCCGATCTGCCAGATACCGCCTCTGAGCATTGCGACCTTACCAGAGATAAATGCGTTTGTATCTGCATCAGACTGTGTCATGATGTCGCTTGTCACAGGGGCCTGAACCTTATACTTTGTTGATTTTTCAATCATCCATGTAAGGGCGTCAACATTTGCCTTGCTGTTAATTGTACATGTCTTTCCATCCCAGAAGGTGCCGCCGTTTTGTGCAGCTGTCTTATAGAATTCATAGGTCTGAATTGGAGCAACAGTACCCCAGATGCCCTGGCTTTCGTCAGTAAGCTTCTGCGCTGCAGCAAGCTCATCCTGCCATGTCCACTCGGGAGTAGGATATGAAACACCCTTAGCATCAAAGAGATCTTTGTTGTAGTACATAATACAACCATTATTTGCTACCGGCACGCCAAGCTGCTTGCCGTCATATTTATACGCATCAAAAAGCGTCTTCTTGATAGAATCGGGATCGAAATCCTTGTCAGCTGCAATAACATCATTGAGATTATAGAGCTGATCGTTCATAGCATACTGGGCAAAGTTCTCGTAACCAACCTCGAATACGTCGGGGGTTCCTTCGCCGCTGCTCAAAACGATATTGAGCTTGGTATAGTATTCGACCCATGGAATGATTTCATATTTGACAGTTATGTCAGGATTCTTCTTCATGAAGTCATCCAGCATTGCTTTCAAATCATCTTCGTGACCGCCATTTGCGGAGTTCTGAATAAAGTTGATCGTTGCGGGTTCAGCCTCGGGAGTAGCGCTAGGTGTGCTGGATTGAGAAGGCGAAGTACTGTCGCTTGCTGTCGGTGTCGTTACGGGATTAGCCTTTTGACCGCATCCTGCCATCATGGTAACGACCAAAAGCACTGCGATTACAAGGACCAATGATCTTTTAAACATAGAAATTCATCCTCCTACTATTAAAATACATGTTTGTTGCTTTTTGCGAATACACAGGTGTATGTCAAGCCATTTGCCCAAAACCTAAAATCCGGACTCCCCCTTTCCATCCTAAAATACGGATCTTATCCCTTGACCCCGCTGCTTGCAATACTCTTGATGAAGTATTTCTGTGAGAATATGTATACCAAAAGCATCGGGATAAAGCTTATCAAATTGCCGGCCATCATGAGGTTCCACTGTGTTGTCCACCTTCCCTGTATTCTTGATAACCCTAACGGAAGCGTGTACATATTCTTATCGCTGGTTATGATAAGCGGCCACAGGAAGGCATTCCAAGAGCTCATGAATGCCAATACCGCAACGGTTGCCAGAGCCGGCTTGCATAAAGGAAGGACTATTTTCAAAAAGGTTTTCATCTGGGAAGCCCCGTCTATAAAGCTGGCTTCCAGAAAGGAGTCCGGCATTGTCATAATGTTTTGTCTTAAGAGGAAAATACCCAGGGCGTTGTAAGTACCGGGTAGTATGATGCCTAAAAACTTATTTTGAAGATTAAAGCCTACGAAGATCTTGTAAAGGGTGATCATGCTGAGCTGGCAAGGGATCATCATCGTTACAAGAAGAAGTATGAAAAGCAGTTCTCTGCCCTTGAACTTAATCTTTGCAAACACATATCCGGCCATCGCGCAGAAAAGAACCTGCGCAGCGGTGGAAATGACGGCAACAAAAACGCTGTTGAAAAGGAATTTGTCAAGCGGAAAGAGTTTCGATATCTGTTTGAAGTTATCAAAATTGAAATGGCTCGGGAGAAGCTGCGGAGGCATCTTCATTACTTCCATGTTCGTTTTGAAGGCACCGAAGAGCATCCATATGAAAGGAAATACTATTACAACAAGCAGTATCACCATGACTATGTTTACAATTATATGAGGGCGGTTATTTGTGCTAGACCGTCTCATAGTGCACCCACCTCTTCTGCAATTGATTCTGGACAAGTGTAAGGATCAGTATGATAACAACCAGGAACCACGCCTGAGCACTGGCAAGACCTACATGGCTGAGCTTAAAGGCGTTATTGTATATTTCCATGACAATCGAGGTTGTACTTCCATAGGGACCGCCTTTTGTCATGACAAACATCTGATCAAAGACCTGGAGTGAATTGATGGTAAGTATGATTCCGACGAAGAACAACGTGGGCGAAAGAAGCGGAACCGTTATACTGAAGAATTTTCTGATCCTGCCGGCTCCATCGATATCCGCGCTTTCGTAATATTCCTCGGAGATGCTTTGCAGCCCCGATAGAATGATTATCGTAAAGTATCCCAAGTCCTTCCAAAGACTTGCAATGACAATTGCCACCATGGCGGTGTCTTTGTTAAACAGCCAGGCAGGCCCCTTTACTCCGACCAAGGAGAGCAAATAGTTTATCAACCCGTTATCCGCATTGAACATCCACATCCAGAGAAGTGAAACAACTACCCAAGAAAGCAGGACAGGAATAAAAACCAATGATCTGTAAAGCTTGACAAACTTCAGCTTCATATCAAGAATCGATGCAAAAATGAGCGAGATTATTATTACAAGAGGGACATAAAATACAGCATATTTAAAGGTATTCAAAATAGCCCTTATGGAATAATCATCGCTGAATATCTGTTTGAAATTATCGATTCCAATAAATTTGGGCTGTGAGATCAGGTTCCAATCCGTAAAGCTTATGTACGCAGATTGCAAGATCGGTATAATGTTGAATACAATCAATCCCACCAAACACGGAAACAAAAATATCAAAACAGTAATTGCTTTTTTTATTTTGTTCTCTCCTACCATGGCGTTCATCCTTTCTTCATTTAAGTCGTTATAAAAGCCGTTTTACTGATTCCCTCTCGACCAATGACACAGGCAGGATGGTTTCCTGCTTTGTCTGTAGCGTACCGCTCATGGAGTTGAACAGGAGATTTACCGCTTCTTCGCCTTTACCTGAAATGCTCTGATGAATGGTAGTAAGTCCCGGCAGTATATATTCTGCGATAGCCAGGTTGTCAAAGCCGATTATTGAAATATCATCGGGAATTATTATTCCTTTTTTATTGAAGCCCTTTATAGCTC
>JAOABT010000068.1 GCA_026418215.1 Clostridia bacterium
GGGCTATCCTGTAGGCTTTCTGATTGCGCCGGTGTTTATCTATGAGGGCTGGGAGGAGGAATATCAAACGCTTCTGGAGGACCTCAAGGCCATGCTCCCAGAAAAACTAGCGCATCCCGTAACCTTCGAGGTTATTTCACACCGCTATACGAGCCGTGCCAAGAATCGAATATTGGAAATCTTCCCTGAAACCACTTTAGACATGGAGGATGAGAAGCGCACCTTCAAATACGGTCAGTTTGGCTACGGGAAGTTTGTCTATCCCAAAGAAAGCCTGGACGATATCAAACGCTTTTTTAAAGATAAGATTGAGAAGCTCTTCGAGACCGGTGAGATCAAGTATATTATTTAGGTATGGCACTCTTGATGGAAGGGCTATTTAATAGGCACTGGACAATGGTTTCGGTTGTTCAGCTTAGAAGGCTGATATACCTCTATATCGGCGTTAGCGTTCAGAGAATGATCGAGGCTTTGGCACCTTAGAGGCAAAGGCATTGTCTCTAATGACTACGCCTGAAGAGGGTATAAAATAAAAAAAGCCGGAGCTTTGCGCTGCCGGTTTTTTGCTTTCTATGACACTGGTTTAGTTCGTTGAAATTTAAGGCCACCACTTGGACCATTTGACTTTGGCCTTACTGCGGCCTGTTCTTAGCCTTTTCCATGGCTGAATTGGCCGTATTCTTCTGAATGTTGATGTCCTTGTCACGGGCGCGGGTATGGTCAACCTTCTTGTTGTTCTTATCGTTGCTCATATTAAATCCTCCTCTTTTTATATTTAGCTTGACCCGTTTGGAGGAATTTTATGATGCCTAAGAACACTACTAAACGGCTGTAAATCTTTTAATCAGGGATTCACGCGTTCTGTTCTCAAAGGAGTCGGGGAGAGGCGAAAGCCCCTGAAAATCGGGATATTTGTTCAAGAGGGCCTTGGTGATGAGGTAATCGGCAAGGGCGGGGTTCTTTGGCAGCAGGCTTCCGTGAGAATACGAGCAGAACACATTCTTGTAGACTGCTCCTTCAAAGCCATCCTCACTGTTGTTGCCGAAGCCCTTGATCACTTTTCCGAGAGGCTTTATGCCCTCTCCCAGGTAGGTTTTCCCCGAATGATTTTCAAAGCCCACAACATGACCGTTGAAATTTTCATGCTTTAAAAAGTCGCATTCAAAGACAAGGTTCCCGATAAGGCGCCTGTCACCGCCATGGGTCCAGAGGTTCAGCGCACCGATGCATTCGATGTCCTTGCCCTCATGGGTTCTGTAGTACTTTCCGAGAAGCTGGAACCCTCCGCAAATTGCCAGAAAGACCTTATTTGCCTCAACAGCGTCAATGATCAGCTGGCGCTTGCCATTCATGAGGTCATCCTGAATGATGCCCTGCTCGTAATCCTGGCCGCCGCCCATAAATACAATATCATAATCCTCATAGCGAAATGCTTCATTAAGAGAGATATGAACGACCTTCACATCGATGCCTCGCCATTCACAGCGCTTGGAGAGTGCAATGATGTTGCCTCTGTCACCATAAAGGTTCAAAAGATCAGGGTATAGGTGGCATATGGTTAATTCATACATGACGTCATCTCCTGCGTTTCTTTTTCTAAACTGCAAACAATTAGTAGTGTTTCTAATTCTCGTTGACTAAAATCTAAAGCTTGGCCTTGGGCAATAAGTTCATGTAAAAATTTGTTCACCAAAGCCGTTTCTCTGCCTTATTCCCAGAAATCCTTGAGCTTGTAGCGGTCCTTGAGAGTCTTACGGATATCCAGCATGGAGGTGTAGGTGGGAAGAAGGTAGATTGTCTCCTTTTCAGCCGAGGCTGAAATCATGGCGTCGATGAGCTCATTATACTGGTGCTCAAGCAGGATTCTTTCCTCAGGAATACCGGCATACTTTAGACGCACGGCCATGTCTTCGGCGCGTTCACCGGAAACATAGTACGCCCGGACCTGCTCCTGCATGAAGCCCAGGATTTCAAAATCCACGTCCCAAAGCCAGGAGATATCGGTACCATCTGCGAGGCGGTCGTTAATGGACAATGCCACAACGCAGCGCTGCTTTTGTGTGAGAAGATAACGAAGCACCTGGTTGAAGCCGGTTGGATTCTTCACAAGAATCATCTTTAGCTCCCTGTTTTCCACTGACACCGATTCCATACGTCCAAAGCCACATTCGAAGCCTTCGAGCACACAGCACAGGCCTTTTTCTTTCAAGCCGATGAAATGGCCGAGAGCCGCACCTGCCAGAGCGTTGTAAACATTGTAAAGACCGGGTAGTGCAAGCTTTACAGTAATCTTGCCCTCGGGCAGCCTGATTTCTATAGTGGAACTCAGGTTGTCGTAGTCGAGAATCTGGGTGCATTCAATCTGGGCCTCAGGTCTTTTGTAGCCGCAGGATGGGCAGCTGAAATGGCCTAGGTGCCCAAAAGCCGTGGAGGTGTAGTCATAACGCGCCTGACAATGAATACAGAAGGCAGCGTCGGTATTGCCGCCTGCTTCCTTGTCGGGGTAAACACCCTCAGCTAAACCAAAGTAATAAACCGGATTGGGCACATTCTCGCCCAGTGAGGCGCATAGGGAATCGTCAGCATTTAAGATAAGCTTGGTATCAGGGGTGCCCTTAATACCTTCACGAACACCGTTCAGGGTGGTATAGAGCTCTCCGTAGCGGTCGAGCTGGTCTCTGAAAAAGTTGGTGACGATAACAGTTTCGGGCTTAAGCTTGGGAGCCAGGGTTCGGAAGGCTGCTTCATCGGTTTCAAGCAAGGCCGTCCTTACAAGCGGCTTTCCGGTCATGGAAAGGGCGCTCACAAGGGTTGTTGTGATGCCGCTCGCCAGGTTTGCCCCCGATTTGTTGGTAATAAATTTGGTCCCGCTTTGCTCCAGCATGCCGGCTACAATTCTGGACGTGGTCGTCTTACCGTTAGTGCCGGTTATCATAATGACACGGAATTTGTCCGAAAGCATTGAAAGCAGGTTCGGGCAAATCTTGAGGGCAACCTTGCCCGGAAGGGTTGTCCCGCCTCTTTTAAAGATTCTTAAGGCCAGCACCGTCAGCTTGGTCATGAGAATGGCAAAAAATATACGCAGGTTATGAATGATCTTTTTCATAGGTTCTCCTAAAAATGCGCTATTAAAGGTGAAGGACGGATTACTCTCCGTCCTGCTTCATTTTGCTTTTGAGTTCCTGGAGCTCTTTGACAGCGTTTCTGTAACGAATAGCCGCCTTGATTTTGTTGACAAGAATCAGCCTGTTAATGGGGTCAAGGGGCTTGATGACATAATCAAAAAGCTCGAACTCAGTAACGACCTTTTCTATTATTTCCGCTTTATCAATACTTGTAGTCATGATGACAGGAATTGTATGATAATAGCTCGTCTTTTTAAACTCGTTCAGGAAGGCGATGCCATCCATTACCGGCATAATCATGTCGAGAAGAATCAGGTCTACGTTTCGGGATTCAATCATGTCCAGCGCCTCACGGCCGTTCAGGGCTGAAATGATGTTATAATGCTCGTGATAGAGAGAATTGCGTAGAATCGCGTTGTCCAGGGCATTGTCGTCCGTTACCAGGATCGTATTAATCATCTTCTTTTTACCACCATGTTTTGCAAATTAATGGATTAAAACACGTCCTTATTATACAATAAGGTGAGAAGCAAGTACAGGTTTTTAGGCCGGTCCCTCAAAAGCATTTTTGACAGGAAGCGGATCAAATAAACAAGCCCATGGAAAGAATAGCCCCGGGAGGATAACGAATGAACGAAAAGCTGCTCATAGTAGATGGCAACAGTATTTTAAACCGTGCCTTTTATGCCATCAAAGGACCCAAGATGCTGACGAAAGCCGACGGAACACCGACGAATGCGGTCTACGGTTTTATGAATATTCTCAACAAATATATTGAAGAAGAAAAACCCGATTATTTAGGCGTTGCCTTCGACCTAAAAGCCAAAACCTTCCGACACCAGATGTTCGACGGCTACAAAGCAGGACGAAAGGGCATGCCCGACGAGCTCGCCGCCCAGATGCCCATCATCAAGCAGGTTCTAAAAGCCATGAATGTGGCTGTTGTCGAGGTGGAAGGGCTTGAGGCTGATGACCTCATCGGCATCTATTCCAACACGGCTGAAAAAGAGGGGATGGAGGTCTCCATCCTGACGGGTGACAGAGATGCCCTTCAGCTTGTCAGCGACCATGTTTCAGTCATTGTTCCCACGACTCAGAAGGGGCAGACCCTGACCACAAAATATACGCCTGAGGAAATCCTGGATAAGTACGGCGTTGAGCCCTGTTCGCTCATAGAAATTAAAGCCCTCATGGGAGATGCCTCCGACAATATTCCGGGGGTTAAGGGTGTGGGAGAATAAACGGCCATAGAACTGATCAAGCAGTATAAAACCCTGGACAATCTCTATGACAACCTTTCGGAAATCACCAAGGAAAAGCTCCGCCAAAACCTTGAGGAAAACAAGGAAATGGCCTATTTGAGCCGCATTTTAGGCACCATCGTGCGTGAAAAGGAGGGCCTTTCCGAGATTTCTAACCTCAAACGCCGAGAAATGAACAAAAGAGAGCTTTATGCTCTTTTCAATGAGCTTGAGTTTAACAGCCTTATCAAGAAAATGGGTCTGGATACGGTCGATACAGAGGCTGAGCCGGCAGCGGCAGAAGCAGAAGCGCTAAATACAGCTGAAGCTATCATTCTTGAGGATCAAAAGGCGCTTGACGCTGCCATCCTTTTCTTAAGCCAGCAGGAAAAGCTCGCCGTGTTGCCTCTCTTTGAGAAGAGCTTCAGACTGGGCGGCTCGCTTATTGCCATAAGCATCGGGACGGAAGAGAGAAGCTACTTCCTCCCAACCTCCGCAGTTGATGAAGATAAGGTGGCAGCGAGCTTAAAGGTGCTCTTCGAGAACCGTGAGCTCACACTGGTCTGTCCTAGTGTCAAAGAGCTTTACACCTGGGCTTTAAGCCATAACCTCGACCTTCGCTGCCGTCTTTTTGATCTTATTGTGGCCGAGTATCTTATCGATGCGTTAGCCAGCCATTACACGGTTTCCGGGCTTATACGAAAATACCTCGGTCAGGAGTTGACGCTGCCAGAAGCTCCTAAGCTAAAGGGCAAACAGATGGCCATGGATACTGATACCAGGGACTGGGCAACTCCCATGGGAGCGGCTGCAGTGGCCTTTTTGACTATTCTAGATAAGCAGTCGGCCGTATTAACGGAGAACGAGCAGAATGGGCTCTATTACGACATTGAGCTTCCCCTGTCGCTTGTTTTGGGCAGTATGGAATACTGCGGGTTTAAGGTGGATCAGAGGAATCTGGAGGAGTATCGGGAACGTCTGGATAAGCGGATTACATCCCTAGAAAAGACGATTTACTTCCTTGCCATGGAAGAGTTCAATATCAACTCGCCCAAGCAGCTGGGCATTATTTTGTTCGAAAAGCTCGGGCTTAAATCGGCCAAGAAGACCAAAACAGGCTATTCCACCGATGCCGAGGTTCTCCAGGAGCTTTCAGATCAGCACGAGATCATTCCTTCCATTTTAGAATACCGCCAGCTGGTAAAGCTGAAATCGACCTATGCAGAAGGGCTCGTCAAGGTCATCAACCCTGAGACCGGGCGAATCCATTCCAGCTTTAATCAGACTGTTACGGCCACCGGGCGCATTTCCAGCACCGAGCCAAACCTTCAGAACATACCCATCCGGACCGAGCTGGGCCGTGAAATCCGCCGTGCCTTTGTTCCCCAGGAGGGATATGTCTTTGTCGATGCCGATTACTCCCAGATCGAGCTGCGTGTTTTAGCCCACATTACAGGCGACGAAATGCTCCAGAAGGCCTTTAAGGAAGGCGTCGACATTCATACCCTCACAGCCTCGCAGGTCTTTAAGGTGCCTATGGAGGCCGTAACCTCCGATATGCGAAGAGGCGCAAAAGCAGTCAATTTCGGGATTGTGTACGGCATAAGCGATTTTTCGCTGTCCAAGGACATTAATGTCTCGCGAAAAGAGGCGGCTCGTTATATTGATGGCTACCTG
>JAOABT010000075.1 GCA_026418215.1 Clostridia bacterium
GTGAAAAGCTACCAGGGCGGCGTTGTGACCTTGGAGTCCAACGGAAGGCTTAACGGTCTCGATCTTGTCAGGACTTCTCCTTATCCCGGCTTCCCTACCGACATGCAGCCTCAGCTGGTGGCCTTTCTGACCAAGTGTTCAGGCACCAGTGTTGTGGTTGAGACCGTTTTTGAGAATCGGTTCCGCTACACCGAGCAGCTCCTTAAGCTTGGCGCTGACATCAACGTTCAGGGCCGGACCGCCATCATACGCGGCGTAGATAAGCTTAAGGGAGCCGATGTTGAAGCAAGAGACTTAAGAGGAGGCGCAGCGCTCATTATAGCAGGGCTTGCGGCCGAAGGGGAGACCAGGATATCCGGCGTCTGTTACATTGACCGCGGCTACGAAAGGGTCGAACAGGTGCTTTCCAAGGTCGGTGCCAACATCAGAAGAGTTGAAGACTGAAGATGCGCTTGCTATAATGGATGAAGAAAGTTCGGGGAGTTACCAATGAAAAAGAAGAGAAGGCGTGCGAAAAATAGACTGAAGCTGCTGTTAGGGATTGCTGGATTGGCACTCATCCTCATGCTCCTGCTTTTCGCACCCGTTTTTGACATACATGCGATTGTGGTGACGGGCAGCACCCGGTATACCCCCGATAAAATAAAAGAAGTTTCGGGGATCGTGCTCAATGAAAATGGTTTCAGAAAGCTGCCCCTAAAGCCCGAGGCCATTTTGGGCCTTCGCCTTACGGATTCGGAAAATAAAATCCGTCGGCTTCCCTATGTGAAGGATTGCACAGTACGCCTGGTTTTCCCTGACCGCGTTAAAATAAGCATCACCGAGAGAGAGCCCGCTGCCTATCTCAGCTATTTGGACAATTACCTGATAGTGGATAGCGAGGGCTTTGTTCTCGAATCTCGGACAGAGCCTCCACAAGGCAATTTAAAGGAAATTCAGGGTATTGAGTTTTCAAAATACACCTTAGGCGGGCAGCTTGAGGCATCGGATATCGAGCTCATAAAAACCGCTGTGGAGATCATGAGGGCTGTCAGCGAATCTGATAAGAGATCGGAATTCAAGCTCAATGATGTTTTGGACTATATCGACATGGTCGACCGGAACAATGCCCTTTTGTCTTTGGACCACAGAATTACCGTTCATTTGAATCCGAAGGACAAGCTTCAGTACACCATCGATTTCACCAAGGAAATTTTCTTTAAGAACACCGGCACCAACCAAACTGGAAAAATTGACTTTACCAGCGGAGAAAACCCGGGATTCAGTCCCGAATAAATACGACTTATACGGAGGTACTCCTCATGATTCCTTTACTCGGCCTTATTGCCGGCCTGATAATCGGTATTTTCCTACCCTTCCACATTCCGCAGGAATACTCAAACTACGCTGCTGTGGCTATTTTAGCCGCGCTGGACTCTGTGCTCGGTGGCTTATCGGCATCTCTTGAGGGCAAATTCAATATCAAGGTCTTTTTATCCGGTTTTTTTGCCAATTCACTTCTTGCCGCGCTCTTAGCCTATATTGGAGATAAGCTTGGCATCCAAATCCATCTGGCCGCCATTTTTGCTTTTGGTAACAGGATTTTCTTAAATTTCGGCAATATCAGAAGAAAGCTCATCCATGCCAACGATGTGAAGTAATACTATATATACGGCAAAGTGCCAGTTTTTTCTCATAAAACCTCAATATATTGCGTCTTTAATGGGGTTATTTTTAAATATCAGTTGCTTTTATATGGGTTTGTTATATAATAATGATGATAGTGCGTTCTAATAAGGTTTTTATTGATTGTATATACTCATGATGACTCATAAGGAGGATACAAAAGTGTTGGAGTTTGACATCGACATGGATAACTTTGCCCGTATCAAGGTCATTGGCGTTGGTGGGGGCGGCAATAATGCCGTTAACCGAATGATCGCTTCTGGTCTTCGCGGCGTGGAATTCATTTCCGTCAATACAGATAAACAGGCTCTTTTCCTTTCACAAGCCAATACTAAAATTCAGATAGGCGATAAGCTGACCAAGGGCTTAGGTGCAGGCGCCAACCCCGAGATCGGAGAAAAGGCAGCCAACGAGAGCCGCGACGAAATCGCCATGGCCATCAAGGACGCCGACATGGTCTTTGTTACCGCAGGTATGGGCGGCGGAACAGGAACCGGTGCAGCTCCCGTCATTGCTCAGATCGCTAAGGAAATGGGCATCCTGACCGTAGGCGTTGTCACAAAGCCTTTCCTGTTTGAAGGCAAGAAGCGCATGCAGCATGCCGAGAGCGGCGTCGAAGCCCTTAAAAGCGTCGTAGATACACTCGTCACCATTCCAAATGACAGACTTCTTCAGCTTGCCGATAAAAAAATGCCGCTCGTCAAGGCCTTCAACCTGGCTGACGACGTTTTAAGACAGGGCGTGCAGGGTATTTCAGACCTGATTGCCGTTCCCGGTCTTATCAACCTCGACTTTGCCGACGTGAAGAC
>JAOABT010000098.1 GCA_026418215.1 Clostridia bacterium
ACTGAACAAACAAATTTCTTCATAAAATAAACCTCCTGAATTATTTCTATTTTTTAATGCTAGGAGCATATGTCTGACATTCCTGGCAAAGACCTTTGAGATAGATCTGCACTTCACGTACCTTAAGCTGTTCCATTCCCTGAATGGCCTGCGCTTCCCCGGTAAGCCTCAAGTCCAATATCTTGCCGCACTGATCACACCTAAAGTGGGCGTGAGCTGTAATGTCGGCATCGTATCGGGTTTCCTGCTCATCTATGCCTATGAGCTGAACCAGGCCTTTCTCCAAAAACAAGTCCACTGTGTTATAGACTGTTGTTCGGGACAGGGTGGGGAGCTCTTTAGAAAGCTCACTGTAGATCATATCCACAGTGGGGTGATTGCGCTTTTCCAGCATGTACTCCAAAATTCGGACTCTTGGGTAAGAGGGCTTTACGTGATGATCCTGCAGATATTGAGCAATATCCATGTGCTACCTCTTTCTAAGCTGTAACAATTACAAAAATGTAATAATTACAATAAAACTATAATCCATCACCTAGTAGATGTCAAGAGGAAAACCTAAAAAAATTTTCCAGGGCTGATCTACTGGCCGCAAAAAGGTATGGGTGTTAAACGTTAACTTAAATACACCAGGTAATATTTTTGAATTGCAGGTCATGGTTTTGCGCATAAGAGCATTAATTATGCTAATTTGTCGATTTGAAAGAAGGGCCGGAGTTTATAAAAATCACATAGTCTTTGGAATGTGCTAATTAATTTAGTTAAAAAATTAGTTTACATTAACTTAAACAATGTTGTATGATATAAACATAGAGATAACCCTCTGCGGTCGGGGGACGGGTTTAAACGGTAAAAATCAAGTCCTTCGAAAGGGAATAGGAAACGAAAGGGCGGAGCTGAATGTTTCAAGAGGCTTATGAACAAGAGCAAAGACGCTATGAGACACTTGTATCGAGAAAGAACGAGAAAACAGAGGACTATAACGGCCTCTACGACCGTTATAAATACCCGGTTTTGACACGCAGTCATGCCCCTCTCTTCTGGCGGTATGATTTGAACGAGACAGCAAACCCCTACTTTATGGAAAGGCTCGGCATCAATGCTGTCTTTAATTCAGGCGCTATCTTCTTAAACGGTAAATTTTATCTAGTCGCCAGAGTAGAAGGCTGGGACAGAAAATCCTTCTTCGCCGTGGCTGAAAGCGACAATGGTATAGACGGCTTCCGCTTCTGGGATTATCCCATTGAATTGCCTGATACCGACCCAAACGAAACCAATGTCTACGATATGCGTTTGACCCTTCATCAGGATGGCTGGATCTATGGCATTTTCTGCTCGGAGAGCAAGGACCCGGACGCGCCGAGGGGCGATTTATCCTCGGCGGTAGCCAAGGCCGGAATTGTCAGAACAAAGGATTTGAAGACTTGGGAGAGGCTGCCCCATCTTAAGACAATCTCGCCTCAGCAGCGCAACGTGGTGCTTCACCCCGAATTTGTCGAGGGTCAATATGCCTTCTATACCCGTCCGCAGGATGGTTTCATAGACACAGGTTCCGGTGGGGGAATCTGCTTTGGGCTATGCAAGGATATTATGGACCCCGTTATCGAGGTAGAGCTTCTTGTGAGCCCACGTCAGTATCACACGATTACAGAGGTTAAGAATGGCGCGGGGGCTGTGCCCATTAAAAGCCCGAAAGGCTGGATACATATTGCCCATGGGGTAAGAAACACCGCGGCAGGCCTTCGTTATGTTATTTATGTATTTGTAACCGATCTTCATGACCCCAAGAAGGTTATTGCGGCTCCGGGGGGCTACTTCATTGCGCCCATGGGACATGAACGTTTGGGGGATGTTTCCAATGTAGTGTTCACCAACGGTGCCATTGCGTTGGATAACGGCGATGTCTATATCTACTACGCATCCTCCGATACTAGGCTGCACGTTGCGACAACGTCCGTAGAAAGGCTCTTGGATTATGCTTTCAATACTCCCGAGGATCCCCTCCGTTCGTCCGACTGTGTGAAACAGCGCTGCGAGCTTATTAGGAAGAATTTAAACTATCTCAAAATGAAAGAATAGATTGGGCTGCAGGAATAGCGTTAAGGAGGCCGTCTTATGCTTTTAAATCTTGATGGGACATGGCTCATGGGAAAGCCAGGACAAGACAAAATAGAGGCCAAGGTGCCGGGGAGTGTTTACGAGAACCTCTTAAATGCCGGACTTATTGAGGACCCGTTTTGGAGGGACAACGAGGAGCTGGCTTATAAAATCTGCGACGACGATTACAGCTTCTCAAGAAGCATTGAGATCAGTGGAGAGCTTTTGAGCCACGATGATATCACCCTTGTCTGTGAAGGTTTGGATACACTTGCGGACGTTTACTTAAACGGAGCGCTTCTGGGGCATACCGAGAATATGCACAGGACCTATGAGTTCCCGGTCAAAGGTCTGCTTCACGAAGGGCAGAACCGCATTGAAATTGTGCTTTATTCACCCAATAAATACGCGGATGAAATGGAAATGAGAAGGCCTATTTGGGGCGTCAACACCACGCTGCCGGGCTTCCAGCATCTTAGAAAAGGGCACTATATGTTTGGCTGGGACTGGGGCCCGATTCTGCCTGATATGGGGATTTGGAGGAGCATAGGCCTTCGGTTCCTAAGCGGCGCCCGCATCAAGGAGGTCTATTTTCGACAAAAGCATTTCAGTGGACAGGTTGAGCTCCAATGTGAGATTACAGCCCAGCTCTACGCCGAGAAACCGCTAAGAGCCCGCGTTGAGATTATGCACCCCGACGGCCGTCATCAGGAGCTTTACGGGGAGTTTGAAAATGCAAAAGCCGTTCTTAAAGCGAACATCCAAAATCCTGAGCTATGGTGGCCCAACGGGTATGGTCAACAGCCGCTATACGATGTACGCGTGACCTTGATTTCGGAGGATTCACCGGCCGATAGCCGTGATTACCAAATAGGTCTCCGAACCATCAAGCTCTCGACTTATAAGGATCAGTGGGGACGAGAGTTTACCTTTGTGGTGAACGGTGAAAAGATATTTGCCATGGGCGCCAACTACATTCCGCAAGATAACCTTTTAGGGAGGGTGACCTACCAGAGGACTGAAAATCTTGTAAGGGATTGCGTTGCAGCTAACTTCAACATGCTAAGGATTTGGGGCGGGGGGCTTTATGCCGACGATGACCTTTTAAGCCTATGCGATCGTTATGGCATACTCGTCTGGCAGGACTTCCTTTTTGCCTGCGCTCTTTATGATCTTACCGACGCTTTTGAGGAAAATATTAAGAAAGAAGCAGAGGACAATATCAAGCGCATGCGCCATCACGCCTGCCTTGCGCTCTGGTGCGGAAACAATGAGAATGAAACCGCCCTTGTCCATTGGGGGCTTCCGCAGAACGAAAAGCTTAGAAGCGACTACCTCACCATGTATGAGCGCATTCTGCCAGAGGTTGTGAAGACACATGACCCCGATCGTTATTACTGGCCTTCGTCCCCATCGAGCTACGGCGGCTTCGACAAGCCCGGTGACCCCGATCACGGCGATACCCACTACTGGGATGTGTGGCATGGCATGAAGCCCTTTGAGGATTACAAGAACCACTACTTCAGGTTCTGCTCGGAATTCGGCTTCCAGTCCTTCCCCTCCATGAAAACCATTGAAAGCTTTACGCTCCCTGAAGACCGCAATATCTTTTCCTATGTCATGGAAAGGCATCAGAAAAATACAGCGGCCAATGGGAAGATCGTCACGTACCTTGCCGACAATTACCGGTTTCCAAAGGATTTAAGGCAGTTGATTTACGCCTCACAGCTTTTACAGTCCGAGGCTGTAGGGGTTGGGGTGGAACATATGCGCAGAAATCGCGGCCGTTGCATGGGTGCTACCTATTGGCAGGTTAACGACTGCTGGCCCGTGGCCTCCTGGTCCAGTATCGACTATTTTGGCCGATGGAAGGCGCTTCACTATGCCGCAAAACGTTTCTTTGCCCCGGTTCTGCTTTCGGCTGAGCGTACGGACAAGGTCGTGAAGCTTAATGTGAGCAATGAACGCCGCACACGATTCGAAGGTCAGGTAATATGGGCATTACACACTCATGCAGGTGAAAAGCTCAGGGAAGGAAGCGTCTCTGTAAGTATTCCAAAGCTTTCTGCCCAATATGTGACCGAAATGAGCTTTGAAAACGAGCTAAAGGAGCCCAAGTCAGGCCATAAAATCTACCTTGAGTTCAGGCTCGTTGAGAACGATGCAGTTCTTTCAGAGGGGACTTTATTATTTGTGAAGCCTAAGCACTTTGATTTCCTGAACCCGGAAATTACCTGTACCATAGAAGAGACCTTGAAGGCCTTTAAGCTCCTTTTTGAGGCCAAAGCCTTTGCTAAATCCATTGAGCTTGTTTTAAAGGATAGGGACGTAAAATTCAGCGATAACTATTTTGACCTTTCTCCTGGGGGCATGAAAGAGGTAACCCTGGACAAAGCCCAATTAAAAGACGATCTTAAGCTTTCAGAGCTTGAAGAGCTCCTTGAAATCAACAGCGTTTATCACATGGCTTAGCGCTATCTTATGGCTAGGCTTGAAAGGCGGGAAAAGATGAATCAGATTAAGATAGTGGGGGAGGCCCTTCCCCATATGCCTTGGCAAGAGAGGCCCCAAGGATCAGATCAAATTGTATGGCGCCATAGCGGAAATCCTATCATAGGCTGGAACCCAACGCCCAAAACAGCTAGAATTTTCAACAGCGCGGTGCTGCCTTATGGCAGCGGGTTTATTGGTGTTTTCAGGGCAGATCACAAGCATGGCAAGCCCCAGCTCCATGTGGGGACAAGTGCGGATGGCGTCACCTGGACGATTGAGGAGGAGGAAATCCATTGGACAG
>JAOABT010000107.1 GCA_026418215.1 Clostridia bacterium
GGCCTTACGTGCCTTAACAGAGCCTGCCATATGAATAGCGCCTCCATAAAGGAGCAGTTTTTCGGTAAGTGTTGTTTTACCGGCGTCAGGGTGAGATATAATGGCGAAGGTTCTTCTGCGTTCAATCTCTTTACTGAGTTCTTCTTTTGCTAGTGCCAAAGATTATCCCTCTCGTTTCTATCATGTTAAATACACAGAATATATATTATAGGTTAAAGGGCCGGGCCGTCAAGGAATAAAGCGTAAACAGGTATTATGTAATGAATAATCGGCATTTATTCCTTGATGCTGATGGCGTAAGCGCCGTATGTAAATCGGATAACTGAGTGGTCAAAGCGGAATACACAGTGGACTTGCTGGAATAAGTGTATTGAATGCACATTGCAGATCATTAGGATAGCGACAAGGTATGGATTTTCGATTGTTATTTGAATAAAAGAAACTGATTACGAGAAGATAAAAATTATATTGCTCCAAGCTTGAGTTTTCCATGTCATAACAGTATAATAAATAAAACTCAATTTTGATGCTAGGGTGGGTTGTATGGACATACGCGAATTAGCCAATAAAGCAAAGCAAGCGGCCATTGTGCTGTCAGGCGTTTCAACCGAACAGAAGAATAGGGCGCTTGAGGCTATTGCCAGAAAGCTTTCAGAGAAAAAAAACAGTATTTTTGAGGCCAACCAGAAGGATATTGAGAGAAGCCAGGCAGAGAACCTTGCAATACCACTCTTAAAGCGTCTTCGCTTTGACGAGAAAAAGCTTAATGAGGTTCTGGAGGGTATCAAAAGCCTTATGGCGCTTGAAGACCCGGTGGGGAAAACCTTATTGTCTACAGAGCTTGATGAAGGTCTTGAGCTTTACAGGGTAAGCTGTCCGATTGGTCTCATTGGCATCATTTTTGAGTCACGACCCGACGCGCTGGTGCAAATCTCCACCTTATGCTTAAAGAGCGGCAATGCTGTTCTTTTAAAAGGCGGCAGAGAAGCTATGCTGACCAACAGAGCCTTGTTTGAAGCTATTCAGGCTGCAACCCGCGAAGAGGGCCTGCCAGACTCTTGGATCAACCTGCTGGAAAACCGCAATGAAGTTTCCGAGATGCTCAAGCTCGACGAATACGTCGATTTAATCATTCCGCGCGGTTCAAATGAGTTTGTTCGCTATATCATGGATAATTCCAGAATACCCGTCCTGGGTCATGCCGACGGCATTTGCCATTTGTACGTGGACGATGGGGCAGATATTGAGAAGGCTGTGACCATCACGCTGGATTCAAAAACCCAATATGTGGCTGTTTGCAACGCCCTAGAAACACTTTTAGTACATGAGAACATGACCCGCGATTTTCTTCCTAAGCTAAAGGAGGCCATGGATACAAAAAGCGTGGTGCTTCGCGGTGATGAAAAGACCCGCTCTGTTATTCCCTGCGAGCCCGCAAACGAAGAAGACTGGAGGACGGAGTACCTCGACTATATTCTCTCCATCAAAGTTGTGGAGAATGTGGAAGAGGCCATAGACCACATCAATACTTACGGATCTGGCCATACCGATTCCATCGTGTCTAAAAACCCCAGCAGCATAGCGAAATTTCTCGAGTATGTTGATTCGGGCGATGTCTTCGCAAATTGCTCAACACGCTTCAGCGATGGGTTCAAATATGGCTTTGGCGCCGAGGTTGGTATCAGTACCAACAAGATTCATGCAAGGGGGCCAGTTGGGCTCGAAGGGCTTGTTACCTATAAATACAAGCTCATTGGAGATGGCCATATTGTTGCGGATTATGCGGAAAGACGCAGGGCTTTCAAGCACAAACCACTCGGCAAGCCCTTTAGGATTTAGTTCTAATGGCCGTTTGTGAAGGTAGTAAGGTAATTTCCATTTACTTAAGAGTGAAGCTTAATATATTTGAAACGGGATATTGAGTTACCCCAATCGACATATTGAGGTGTTCAAAATAGTCATAACTCATTATGTCTATACTGATAGGAGCTATACAAATAGCCATACAAACTGCTAATTACTATAATAACGTAATTAGGCCTGTTCCAGAATTATTATCATAATCATCGAGAGTCAGTCCTTTAAGAGAGGTCAGGAACACCTCTCTTTTTGTTTGCCCTTGTATTTTTTTGAGTCTTTGACTTCTGATTTCATATTTAGTTAAAATGCCCATAATAGTAGATTAAGCCATTTCCAAAATTAGCATATTACACAATTGACCAAGTGGTCAATTAGTTTTATACTGAAATTGACCGCTTGGTCAAAGTGATGTGATTGGAGGTCTTTTCACATGAATGCTATAGAAATTAGCCATCTCACCAAGTCTTACGGAAAAAGCAGAGGCATTATTGATGTGAGCCTTAATGTTAACGAAGGCGAAATTTTTGGTTTCATTGGGCCTAATGGTGCCGGAAAATCTACAACGATCAGATCCCTTCTGGCGTTGATTTATCCTAATAGCTGTCTCTTATACACATCTCCGAG
>JAOABT010000191.1 GCA_026418215.1 Clostridia bacterium
GCCTTGAGTGTTGGCTGGAGGGATAGCGGATCACGTGTTTATGTGCTGGCCGGTACATAAGCAATATTGCCGTTTGAAACCAGCAGTGCAAAAGAGGCTAGAAGTCAGGCACAGGCTCCCGGGGAAAACCCCTAGGCTGTGAAGGAATGAGGCAATCCGGGGATTGCAGTGTGGACTAAGTGGCAATCAGGCTTTGATGTAGGGTAACCTCTCAACGCGGGATTTAATGGGAAACCACCATAACGGCGACGTTTTGGTATCCGGCGGGGAAAACCTGCCTGACCTAAGACGCAAAATTTACTCGGTTTGTTGCCATCCTGTTGATTTTTATCTTGCAAGCTATAAATATTCGATAAAAGGGCTTCAGGGCCTTCATGTACAAGTACAGGCTTCTCCTTTACATACTTCTTTTTAGAGAAAGCAGGATATTGTTTGGACAACGATAAATCGGAAAAGAAGTACTTTAAGCTTCTGGACAGATATAAAGAGCTATCCAAGGAAAATATTCCAATCAAGAAAGGCTCTGGAGTTGAGAAGGAACATGTTCTCTGGGGTCTTTTTATAACCATTCTTTCGTTCACGCTTTCTATTCTTATCCTTTTTGCCTCCACAAGCCTCTTTAAGGCCATTTCACCCGAACTGGCCTTTTTGGTTGTTTTCGGCATTATTCTCATAGGCATCCTCTTTGATGTCATTGGCATGGCGGTGACCGCAGCGGACGAGACGCCTTTTCACTCCATGGCTTCAAAAAAGCTCAAGGGTGCCAGGCAGTCCATCATGCTGCTGCGCAATGCTCCACGTGTTTCGAGCTTCTGCAACGACATTGTGGGCGATATCTGCAGCGTTGTGAGCGGAGCTGCAGGAACGGCCATCGTTTACAGACTTTTCACAAACAGCAAAAATGTTTCATTTATTGAAATTATCGTCGGTGCTTTCATTGCGGCTTTAACCGTCGGTGGAAAAGGCTTCGCCAAGAATATTGGCATTAATAATGCAAATTATATCGTTTATAAGGTTGGTCGCATTCTATCCTTCCTTTCGGTCGGCGAACGGAAAAAGAAGAGTAAAGCGCGAAAAACCAACTGATTTGAGGTGTTCTTACGTTGAATGGTGGGTTAAAGGGAAATAGCACGTTCTTAAATAAGATCAACAGCCCGCAGGATTTAAAGAGACTGAGCCTTATGGAGCTCAGCCTTTTATCTGATGAAGTGCGTGCTTTTCTTGTGGAAAGCGTTTCAAAGACGGGTGGGCATATTGCTTCCAATCTTGGGGTTGTGGAGCTCACCATAGCGCTTCACAGGGTGCTTAACGCGCCTATGGACAAGATTATATGGGATGTGGGTCATCAAACCTATATCCATAAAATACTCACGGGCAGACGAGAGGCTTTTGGCACTCTGCGCCAGCTCAATGGGCTTTCAGGCTTTCCAAAAATACAGGAAAGCCCGTATGATGCGTTTAATACGGGTCACAGCAGCACCTCCATTTCGGCAGCACTGGGAATGGCAAGGGCCAGGGATTTAAAGGGTGAAAAATATACCATTGCGGCTGTCATCGGGGATGGCGCCTTATCCGGAGGAATGGCGCTGGAGGCCCTCAACGATGCGGGAATGGCCCGGACCAATCTCCTCATTGTTCTTAACGACAACGGTATGTCCATCGCACCTAATGTTGGCGGTCTGTCTCGTTACTTAAGCCGTATTCGCGTACGTCCCTTTTACTACAAAACCCGTGAATCCATGCAGGCGCTTATCGACCGCATGCCCAAGTCGGGTAAGAGGCTTCGTAAATTTGTTCATAAGCTCAAGGGTGCCATGAAAAGCATGTTTGTACCCTCCATGTTTTTTGAGGACCTGGGGTTTAGATATTTTGGCCCCATCGACGGGCATAACATCCGTGAAATGATCTCTGTTTTTGAACAGGCAAAAGCCATGAAGGGCCCTGTTCTGGTCCATGTATCGACCACTAAGGGCAAGGGCTACAAGTACGCCGAAGAAAAGCCGGATATTTTTCACGGCATTGCGCCCTTTGAGATTGAAACAGGGCAGGTGCTCAAGGCTGGAAGTCTCAACTACTCGGCGGTGTTTGGCAACAAGCTGTGTGAGCTTGCCGAAAAAGACCAGAATATTGTGGCCATTACAGCAGCCATGACTGACGGAACGGGTCTTTCCGGCTTTCGCCACAGCTACCCGAAACGTTTTTTTGATGTGGGTATTGCCGAACAGCATGCGGTAACGCTGGCGGCGGGTCTTGCCATGGGAGGCGTAAAGCCTGTGGTGGCCATTTATTCAACCTTCCTGCAAAGGGCCTATGACCAAATTCTGCATGATGTTGCGCTCCAGAACCTGCATGTAGTCTTCGCCATTGACAGGGCGGGCGTTGTAGGAGATGACGGTGAAACACATCAGGGTATTTACGATGTGTCGTTTTTATATACCATACCCCACGTGGCTATTTTGGCTCCGGCATCGCCCGATGAGCTCAAGGCCATGCTCGAATATGCACTTTATCAGCATGAGGGGCCTATTGCGGTTCGTTACCCCAGAGGCTCGGGCAGTGAATTGCAGGGCACGGATACCAAGCTGTTGCCTTCTAAGGGAGTGCGGGTCCGGGTAGGGCATGATGTAACGCTCATTGGCGTTGGCTCCATGCTTGCTATTACGATGGAGGCTGCGGCACTTTTAGAAGCCCAGGGAATTTCCTGCGAAGTGATCAATCCCAGATTTTTAAGGCCGGCCGATGATGATCTCATTTTGGAATCGGCCCAAAAAACAGGTCATGTGGTCATCATCGAAGATGTCATCAGAAATGGTGGCTTTGGCTCGTATGTCATGAGTCTGTTGAATGGAAGAGGCTTCCCGAGCCGCACACTGGTCTTGGGCCTTCCTGACAAGGGCATTGAACATGGGGAGCGGAGCCTTATTTATAAACGTTACGGGCTTGATGCTGAGGGAATCAGGCAAAGCACCGTTGATTTTTTAGCATAAAAGAAGTGAAGGGAACAAGAAGGAAGCGTGGGCTACTTCTTAGACGATGAAGCATTATGACAAAGGAAAGACTGGATATTCTCCTCGTAAACAAGGGCTTTTTCGAAAGCCGTGAAAAGGCCAAGGGCGCTATTATGGCCGGCTTGGTCTACGTTAACGGGGAACGGGAGGACAAGCCCGGTTCGGCCTTTGACGAGCAAGCGGCTATAGAAGTGAAGGGAAATCCCATTCCCTATGTCAGCCGAGGCGGCCTTAAGCTGGAAAAGGCTATCCAAAGCTTTGGTATAACCTTAAAGGACTGTACCTGTGTGGATGTGGGTGCCTCTACCGGCGGCTTTACCGATGTGATGCTCAAAAACGGGGCCAAAAAGGTGTACGCTGTGGACGTGGGCTATGGACAGCTCGCCTGGGAGCTTCGAAACGATCCGCGGGTGGTTTGTATGGAACGGACGAACTTTAGGTATGTCACCGCTGAGCAAATACCTGATGCATTAGATTTCGGCTCTATTGACGTGTCCTTTATATCCCTGAAGCTCATTCTTCCGCCGTTGAAGGCCTTATTGAAGCCCGAGGGACAGGTCGTATGCCTTATCAAGCCCCAGTTCGAGGCAGGCAGAAGCAAGGTAGGGAAGAAGGGAGTCGTACGGGATCCACAGGTTCATGTGGAAGTGATTGAAACCACTATCGGCGTGGCCAAAGCATTAGGCTTTGTGATCAGGGGCCTTTCCTTTTCACCTATTACAGGGCCGGAAGGTAATATTGAGTATCTGCTCCATCTTTCAAACGACACGTCTTTTGATGGTATCTCTCCTGATATACAGGGCATTGTCAAAGAAGCACATCAAAGCTTGTCTTAGCATACCCAAGTCAATGAGAGTTATATCTTGGAAGGCAACAGTGCTCTTAGCTCATCAACGGTTTCAGAGGCATTGAGGGCTTTAATAATGCGACGGCTAGGCGCTACATAAATCGTGGGATCATCGTGCTCACCCAGTTGCTTATTAACAGCAAGCAAAGGGGCTTCCTTAAGGGGATCAAGGCGGGTATCGGCTTCATCAAGGTGCTTGCTTGCATCAAGACGCAGCCAACGGCTTAATTCACGGAGATAGACGGCATTGAAGCCATGGACAACGAGCTTTTCGAGCTCCTCATCATACTTTATCTGATAGCATAGACCTGCGGGAATGCCGCTGGCGCGAGCAAGGGCTGCAAAAAGATGAGCCTTGGCATAGCAAATACCATGCCCCTTGTCGAGCACTTCCGACGCTTTGAGTGTCACACTTGTGGCGTTGATTTGGAAAGAGTGAAAGATTTGTTCCGTGACGAAATCGTAAATGGCTTGAACCTTTGAAAGTGTATCCCTAAGGCCGCTTGTGAGCTGTTCAGAAGCCTCTTCAACCAATGGATGATCAAAATCGATAATGTCGCTGCACTCGAGATAATCATTGACATCGGGCCTCTCGGGCTTTGGGTCAGGCATTTTAATTTCCTCTCCTTAAACAATTTGTTTGGATTTGGGTTATAATAGTATGCTACCATTGTTCTTCTATGGATGCAATACTGCTTATTGGTCGGTCTCCCCTACATAGAAGAAATATTTAGTGTTATAATGTTGAGTGATATGGCTGAAAGGTGGTCTTGTTTTTGTCTGTTAAGAAGAATATTCTAAAGGAAATCCTGGGTTGGGTGCTTGCCTTTCTCATTCCTATCATCATTGTATTCACGCTCAATATGAAGGTATTCGCCATTTCTACAATTGATCAGTCTTCCATGCACAATACATTCTTTGAGGGGGACGTGGTCTATTTCAACCGCTTTGACGACAAGCTTTCTTCGCTGAAGCGCGAGGACATCATTTTGTTTCTCACCAATGGCCGTGAAAAGCATGGCTTGATGGATGAGGTTGGAATCAAGCTTACCGACTTTACCGACAAATTCAGAGTAAAAAGCGAGCGCATCAACGAACGCTACGTGAAGCGCATCATTGGCATGCCGGGTGATGTCATTGACATCAAGGAAGATGGAAGCGTCACTATCAACGGCGTCAGGGAAAATAAGGCCTATGTGGTTGGGAAAAGCCCTCGGGGCACCATCAGCTACCCTGTCACGGTTCCGGCCGATCACCTCTTTGTGCTGGGTGATAACAGGGAAATATCCAAGGACAGCCGCTACTTCGGCTGCATCAGCATTAAATCGGTTGAGGGAAAGGCCACATTTGTTTTATGGCCGCCTGCCAAGGTCGGTCCCGTAAAGTAACACTTAAATATGTGAGGATTCTATGGAGAATGTAAAGGTTCAAGGTCAAAGAAAACTGCCGGTCCCTTTGGACGCCGGCATACTCTATACGGTCGTAGCCATCTATTATACCTATCTTTCACGGCTCGTGCTTAAAATCAAACTCCCTGATGAAATCCTGTCTCTTA
>JAOABT010000213.1 GCA_026418215.1 Clostridia bacterium
AACGGTCCATAATTTCTCCCTTTTCGTTGATGAAATACACCTCTGGCCCCGCCACAACAGCGGCTGTTCTTCCGGATGCCGTGATTCCTGTCACCTTTGCGTCCAGAACGAGCTTGGCCTTATCTGTCCCATTGGTATTCAAAACCTTGACCGTGGTCTCAAGCCGCTTTTCCCTGGAAAGAAGCGCTTCGTCAAGCTCTGCAACAACAGGAAACTTACGGCCGATAGCTGAAGCCCCTGTAACTGCCTGGTCTTTCAAGGTTTGCTGCCAGAGTGTCTTAAGGGCTTGATTGACACAAATGAGGCTCTTCTCGCCATAAAGCAATAGGGATTGGTTCTCAAGCGGGAGCGCCCCGGCATATATCTCCTTTTGGCCGCGGATGCTCCCTCTCTGATTCATCGAAGGATTTAAGAATTCAAACAGGGCATTGGTTTCAAGACCGGATGCCTCCACGCCGCAAACAATAAAGCTCGCGGGGTCAAAGTCACGGTAATGAAAGGCTGCAAATGGAAAGTAGTCCGACACGTTTCTGATGGACACGGTATCTCCGTCGGGAGAATAGGCCGTAATGGTTCTTTTGTAGCCCGATTCCTTGCTTTTTGTAATGACGAGAACCCAATCCTCGGATAAGCTGGCATTGACGATATCCTCATCGAGGGTCTTTTCCCACAATACTCTGCCGTCGCTGATAAGGCTGAAATACCGTCCTCCAAGATCGGCAACCAGCACCTTATTGTTGAACGACTGAATATAGGGCTTCTTAACGGACAGCGGCACATACCATTTTTCGTTGCCGTCCCCATCGTATACCTTCAACGAACTGATGGATGCCACGGCGATATTGCCGGAAACCGGGGCACAGCTGAGCGGCTCGTCAGGGTCAAAAGAGGCAATTTGCATGACCTTTTGTGCAAACTCAGCCTTACCCACAGCAAAAACACGATGATAAAGCCCTGTGAGACCGCTTGAAACCATCTCGGCAGGGTTGATGCCCATAAACGAATATAATGCGACGCCCACAATTAAAACAACAATCAACAGAAACAGGGCCAGCTTTAAAAAGCTGAAGCCCCTGGGTGCTTTCTTATTTTCTTCAGGCATGTTATTTATGCTTCTTCTCCTTTGTGAAAGGATGGGTTCCCTATTTAAACAAGCTTAAAACTTCTAAGGATTTAGCGTACTGAAGGTCATTTTTCGCTCTAAGGCTCACAAGGGTCTTGTTAAGAGAATCCCTGGTTTTTGTATCCACGCTTCCGGTCTTTGCGAGCTTACTCTTGGCCTGATACTTTAAAAGTGCCGTTTTGGTTTCCGCATCAAATTGCTTGTCCGGCGTACCCGTAAAGTAGCCGGCGGCCTTCAGAATCTGCTCAGCCTCATAAACCTGGCGGTCATAGGTATTGACTGTCAAGGCTTTAGTATTAGAAAGGGGATCGACCAGGGCGAGCTCAATGCCATTGGGTGTGGTAGGGTCCGGTACCGTAATGGCAGGCTTTAATCCAATGCCGTTAATAGACCTTCCCTTAGGTGTTAAGTAATGACCTGTTGTAAGCTTAACCGTTCCCATGATTTCACTGGCCTCGGGCAAAACACCATAATAACTCAGCCACTCGATTTCCGAGACATACTGGTCGCCATATTGCTGGCTGTATTTCGTGTAGGCCTCAGGCGTAATGACTGAGAACATATTTTGAAAAACGCCTTTGCCATAAGTCTTCTGGCCGATAAGAATCCCACAACCCGAATCCTCTATAGCCCCAGCCAGGATTTCAGAGGCGCTCGCCGAGCCCTCATCCACAAGTACCGCTATCATATAGCTTGGGTGCTGTTCGTCGGCCGCGTAAACACGGTCGGTCATGGTCTCGGATTTATAGTCCAGTGTTGTGATAACACCTGGAGGAATGAGCTTTTCTGCTATGGAAACCGCTTCATCCACGTAACCGCCCGGATTGCCGCGAAGGTCCAGGATGATTTTCTTAATCTGCTTTTGATTGACCTGTGCCATAGCCTCGCTGAACTTCTGAGAACAGCCCTGGCTGAAGGAATCAATACGAATATAGGCCGTTTTCCCCTCAAGCCGGTATTGAACAGGGTTAATGGTGACCGTGCCGCGGACAATAGTAAAGGTCTTGGTCTGTGTCCCACGCTTAACAATGAGTTTTACAGAGGTACCGGCATTGCCGCGAATACTTGTTGCCACGTCTTCAGGCTTTTTGTTTGCTATGCTTTTGTCATCAACCGAAATGAGGATATCACCTTCGTATAGGCCTGCCTTCTCAGCCGGCGAGCCCTCATAGATCTTGTTGATGCGAACAAAGCTGCCGCTCTTCTCCAAGCCTGCCCCTATTCCGACATAGTTACCGTTGAGGGCATTGTTAAGCACCTCTGTTTCCTTGTTGTCAAAATAGGCGCTATATTTGTCTAGGTGGCCTACAAGGGCCTTTAAGGCGCTCTGAAAGCTTGCCTCGTCGGTAATATTAATGCCATTGATGCTTTTAAACAATGCGTCATAGGACACGTCCTGATAATACATATCCTTGACGAACTGCAGCATTGTGGTGAGGTAAGGAATATAGTCCTGGGCAGATGTAATGAAACAGCCTGTGAAGAGAAACACAACAATCAGACACAGGCTGATGATTCTTTTGACGCTTTTCATAGATTATCCTCTTCATGAAAGTCTTGTTTCATTTTAGCATACTGCCGGCAAAGTTCAACTTTCTGTGACAATCTGTCATTAAAAAGTCATGATTCTGTCACGGTAATCCTGTACCAAATCATCGCCCATATAGCCTATGAAGCGGTATAGCAGATCAGCTGCCTTCTCATTGGAGATGCTGGTGGCGGGATTAAAATTGCCTCGGGCATCAGGCTCAACCAATCCCAAGGTCGCTGCCACGGAAGCGGCATTCCTATAATAAGACGGTATTTTGTCGTTATCCGCAAACGGGGTTGTTGAATTAGGCGAGGGCGCAAGGTTTTCAAGGCCCAACGCAGAAACCAGCATTTTGATGGCCTCAGCCTGAGTAATATAGGCATTGGGATTAAAGTTGGATCTTCCATCACCCTTGATGATGCCGCTTGTGTAGGCTTTCTTGATTTCATTATAGTAGATGTCGGTTGTTTTTACGTCTTTAAAGGGTGATACCTCAGGTGTCTTGGATGAGGTTTTCTTAACGGTTGTGGTTGTTTTTGACGTGGTCACATTGGGGTCCCGTGGGATGTCCTTAACGGCCCTTACAAGCATGGCTACAAATTCCCGCCTTGTGACGTATTTTCCTACCTTGTAGCTGCTTCCGGTACCGGGTATGATTTCAAGGCCAAATAAAATGCTTATGGGTTCTTCCGCCCAGAAGCCCTTGAGCTGCTTGAGATCGGGGACCATCAGTCTTGAAAGCTCCGGCGTTGTGGAAAGGTTCTGGGACCCGTTGTAATCCTTCATCACGTCTGTCGGGGCGTTATTTTTGTCAAACTCAGGGAATTTCGCCGTATAGCTGAGGGTGGATTCTGT
>JAOABT010000219.1 GCA_026418215.1 Clostridia bacterium
GTATAAGAGACAGGGCCTGCCGCTCTTGATGCCCAAGGGCGCGAGAATTGTTCAAACCCTTCAGCGTTTCGTTGAGGACGAGGAGGAAAGAAGGGGCTATGTGCTTACCAAGACTCCGTTTATGGCAAAGCCTGATCTCTACAAGCTTTCAGGCCACTGGCAGCATTACAAGGACGGTATGTTTGTTCTGGGAGATGAGGACAAGGACGAAGAAGTCTTTGCCCTGCGCCCCATGACATGCCCATTCCAGTTCATGATCTACAAATCTGAGCTCCATAGCTACAGAGACCTGCCTATCCGCTACGGCGAGACCTCGACCCTGTTCAGAAACGAGTCTTCGGGCGAGATGCACGGACTCATCCGCGTTCGCCAGTTCACTATATCAGAAGGTCACCTGGTCTGCACACCGGAGCAGCTTGAGGATGAATTTAAGGGCGTTGTCGATCTCATTAAGTTCATGATGACCACTCTGGGCATCCAGGATGATGTCAGCTACCGCTTCTCCAAGTGGGACCCCAACAACAAGGAGAAGTATATCGGAAGCGCCGAGCAGTGGGAGAATGTTCAGAATCAGATGCGCGTCATTCTGGACCACCTGGGCATCAACTACAAGGAAGCTGAAGGGGAAGCGGCGTTCTACGGACCCAAGCTGGATATCCAGTTTAAAAACGTTCACGGTAAGGAAGATACCATCATTACCGTGCAGATTGACTTTGCGCTGGCAGAGCGTTTGGATATGACCTATATTGATAAGAACAATGAAAAGAAGCACCCCTTTGTTATTCATAGAACCTCTATCGGCTGCTACGAGCGTACGCTCGCCATGCTTATAGAAAAATACGGCGGAGCCTTCCCGACGTGGCTGTCACCCGTTCAGGCCAAAATTCTGCCCCTGGTTGACAAGCACCATGACTTTGCAGAAGAGGTTGCCAAGAAGCTCAAAGACCTTGGTGTGAAGGTTGAAACCGACTATCGCAACGAAAAGATCGGCTACAAAATTCGTGAGGCCCAGCTTGAGAAGATTCCCTACATGCTGGTTATCGGCGACAAGGAGCTTGAAAACCGCGCTGTGGCGGTCCGTTCCAGAAAAGAGGGCGATCTTGGCTCCATGGATGTGGATGCCTTTGCCCAAAAGATATTGGAAGAGATTAAAACCCGCGCGCTGTAAGGAAATATCCGTAAGAAAGGTTGCGCTAGCCTGAAAGGAACAATGCTGCAATTGCCGGATACCCGGTAAGGTTCTTGCGAAGCTTCAATCAAGGCTTGCAGTTCTGATGTTGACCTAGGGCGATCGCTTTCGTTAGCCAAGCCGAGGGGTCAAACCGATATTGCAATGGTCCTGAAGAAGCCACGCTAAGCCTCATGGCGACGACGGCTTAAAGGCACTTACAGCCTATGGACAATTGAGTCTAGGGAAACCTGCCCTGAAATGATATAATAAACTCCTAATGTTAAAAACATTGGGGGTTTTTTATGTCTTCAAAGATTTATCCTTCCCGGAGCGGAAGTAAAGATAAAGGTGCTGACACCCTAATAGACCTTAAGAATCAAATTAAAAGCAAAACGCCCTTGAGGGTCTACCTCTTTTACGGGGAAGAGCCTTTCCTTATCGATTTTTATTTGAATGAAATGAAGAAACTGATTCTGGCAGATGATCAAAGCGGCATGAACCTCACGGTTTTTGACGGCCGTCTGGATATCAACGCGCTTCTGGATGCCTGTGATACCTTTCCGGTATTTGCTGAAAAGAAGCTTGTCATTGTCAAGAACTCAGAACTATTCACAGCAAAAAGCAAGAAGGAAAGCGCAACTGAAAGTGCTGAGGGGGAGGAAGCCCAGGAAAACGGGGAGGGTGAGAAGGCTCCCGAGGGGAACAAGGCACAGGAAGCGCTTAAAAACTATTTACCGGATCTTCCGGATACCACATGTCTCATCTTTGTCGAAACCCAGGTAGACAAGCGGTTGGGTGTCTATAAGCAGCTTACCAAGCAGGGCCTGGGTGTGGAATTTAGCAGACAGAGCCCGGGCGAGCTCGTTCCGTGGGTGGCGAAGGGCTTTCAGCGGAGCGGAAAAACCATCACGCCTGAAGCGGCTCAGTATCTTGTGGCCATCTGCGACCCGGATATGTACACCCTTAAAAACGAAATTCTCAAGCTGGACGCTTATACCGGTGAACGCCGGGAGATTACTCTTAATGATGTGCGACTCATGGCTACCCCCACGATCAAAAGTGTTATTTTTGACCTCATGGATGCTGTAGTCCAAAGAAATTCGGCCAAAGCCCTAAGGCTTTTGGATGACATGCTGTCCATCAAGGAGCCTGAACAGAAGATTCTGGCCATGCTATCCAAACAGGCGGCAGAGATGCTGAAGCTTAAGGTGTTAACCAAGAAAGGCGTATCCCAAGCCCAGACCAGCCAGTATTTCCAAGGAAAGCATCCCTATGCACTCAAAATGCTCCAGATGAGCGCTGAACGTATTGATGAAAACTTCCTAAGAAACCTGCTAAAAGGCTGTATGGATGCGGATTCCAGGTATAAAAAGGGTTTGATCTCGCCCAGGCTTGCCCTGGAGGTCTTGTTAGGGAATATTAAGACTTAACACAGGTTTAACAATCACTTGACCTTCTCATAATAATGGCTAGGTATAGTGGAGGTGTACCAAGTCGTTAATAATTGAAAGGAGATCAAGTAATGAAACTGAATAAAAGAATTGCGGCTCTTGGAGTTGCATCTATGCTTTTAACCTTAACAGCATGCGGACAGGCAGGGACTGGAGCAGGTGCGGGCAATGCCCAATCCGGTAAGATTACCATTGAAGGTTCAACCTCGATGCAGAAAATGGTTCAGGAGCTTGCAGATACTTACACAGCCAAGAACCCCAAGGTCACCATTGAAATCATAGCTGACGGTTCTAGTGCAGGTATCAAGGCCGCAAACGAAAATAAGGCTAACATCGGTATGGCCTCCAGAGACCTCAAGGATGAAGAAAAGAAAGCAGAAGTCACCTCCAAGCAAATTGCATGGGATGCCATTGCCATCGTCGTCAACAATGATAATGGCGTTACCAATCTTTCAAAGGATCAGATCGCCAAGATCTACACCAAGGAAATCACCAACTGGAAGGATGTCGGCGGTAAGGATGCTCCTATCGTTGTTATCGCACGTGATACCTCCTCCGGTACCCGTGAAGCCTTTGACACCCTGTTTGGCGTAAAGGACAAGATCAAGGCCGATCAGGAAGCCGCAAAGACAGGCGAAGTCAAGACTCTCGTTTCTCAGAATCCCAACGCTATCGGTTATGTTTCCTTAACCTATGTCGATCAGACCATCAAGGCTATTGATGTTGATACGATCAAAGCAACTGAAGAAAACGTCAAGAACAACACCTACACCATCAAGCGCCCCTTCAACATCCTGGTGCAAACCAAGACAGATGCTGTCACACAGGCTTTCGTAGACTTCATCTACTCTGAAGAAGGAAAAGCCATCATCAGTAAAGAAGCATTGCCTGTAGGTAAATAAGATATATAAAACGGCAGGCCAATTATGGTCTGCCTCTTTGCATTTTAAGAAATTGGAGACATGCGGTATGGAAGCTCTGACGTTAAATAAAAATGCCAAAAGTAAAAGCATGACCTTCGAGAAAAGCGTTGAATTGATTTTTGCAGTATGTGCCTTACTCACCATAATCTCTGTTGCGGTCATCAGCTTTTATATTTTTGTAGCCGGCGTTCCACCCATCATTAAGGTAGGAGTCGGGAGATTTGTTTTCGGGCAGAATTGGCTGCCCACAGCCTCAACGCCACAATTCGGCATCTTCCCCATGATCGTTGCGTCGGTACTGGGAATGCTGGGGGCTATCGTAGTGGGTGTGCCCATCGGAATCTTTACAGCCATTATGCTTGCCGAGATTGCACCCAAGAGGATTTCAAGGATTTTGAAATCCTGCATCGAGCTGCTGGCAGGCATTCCATCCGTTGTTTACGGCTTCTTCGGCTTGATGGTCATTGTGCCCTTCATCCGAATAAACCTTGGAAGCCCGACGGGAACAGGCTTACTGGCCATGATCATCATCCTATCGGTCATGGTGCTGCCCACCATTATCAACATTACCGAAACATCCTTAAGAGCGGTTCCGAAAGAATATAAGGAAGGGTCGCTGGCGCTGGGAGCCACGCAGATTGAGACCATCTTCAAGGTTTCCATTCCTGCTGCCAAATCAGGCATCATGGCCTCTGTTGTTTTAGGCATGGGCCGGGCCATCGGAGAAACCATGGCCGTTATCATGGTCTGCGGCAACATCGCTAGAATGCCCACATCCATCTTAAGCACCGTCAGCCCCATGACAGCAACCATTGCCAAGGATATGTCCTATGCAGGCCCCTTTCATCAATCGGCCCTGTTTGGCATAGGCGTTATTCTCTTTATCTTCATCATTACATTGAACCTTATCCTGAATGCCTTGGTTCATCGCAGCACGATTAAGTAGGGAGGGCGAAATTAATGAGTAAAAGAAGAAAAATCGGGGATATCGTCCTAAAAACGCTTATCTGGACATTCTCCTTTATCACCGTGGCTTTTTTGGTGTGGATGATTGTCTACATAGTTTCAAAGGGTGTTGCCGGAATCAACTGGTCGTTTATCACCAGCGAATATAATCTGTATCGCGGTAAAACGGGTATTCTGCCCATGATTGTGGGCACGCTGCTCTTAATATTCTCCACCTTGATTATTGCCGTGCCGATTGGCGTATGTGCTGCCATATTCCTGACCGAATATGCCAAGCAGGGAGCCATTATCCGCATCGTACGCTTTGCAACCGAGAGCCTGTCGGGCATACCCTCCATCATTTACGGTCTATTTGGCTATATCTTCTTCAAGGATGTTCTGGGACTTGGCTTTTCGGTCATTTCCGGAGCCCTGACCTTAAGCATCATGGTTCTTCCTCTCATGGTGAGAACCACCGAAGAAGCCTTGAAGTCCGTAAATCCCGGCTATCGGGAAGGGAGTCTGGCCTTGGGAGCCTCCAAGCTTTATACCATCTAC
>JAOABT010000288.1 GCA_026418215.1 Clostridia bacterium
AGATGTGTATAAGAGACAGGTATAATTCTCCTCCCTTGAGCCTATACTGTCAAGTGAACCAAGTTTTCACTGAAACGGAGAGAGCCGGTATGTCTGAGCAGATTGCCATCAAGCACAAAACAGAGCCTTTAAGCCTTTTTAGGTGGTTTAGCGCCTCCAGGCTTAAGGAGAGCGTCTTAAGGGAGCAAAAGGAAGAATACCTACAGGAGCTCGCAGAATCCATCCATGATGCCTATCTTGAGTGGCAGAACGCCCTATCCAATTTTGAAAACGCCGAGGGCAAGGAAATGGTGGATTACTATGCCTACCGCATTAAAGCCTCCCAAATCCGTTACGAGTATCTCCTCCGAAAAGCAAAAGATGCCCAGGCCCAATGAATGTTTTAAGCCCTGCCTGTATATAAATTAAATAGGGCATAAGCCTTGAAGGTTAAACAGGAAGAAACGGCTATCCCTTGAGGTAAAGCGCAGGCTTTGCCCCATAGTGCGATAACCGTTTCTTACGTTGGAAGGAACAGGAGTAAGGAAAAATGGACAGAGGGCTTATCGTATTGGCATGGATAGCGGGGGTACTGATTGTTCTGGCTTTTGGCAAGGCCTTGCTTTTACCGCTTAAGGTCATTGTACGGCTTGTCATTAACGGGATTCTCGGAGGTGTAGCCATTTTCATCATTAATTTGATTGGAGGCCCGCTGGGCTTTACGATCTCCCTCAATATCGTTTCGGCCCTTGTAGCGGGCATACTGGGCCTTCCCGGCATCATCCTGCTGGTGATTCTGAAGTTTCTTTTATAGGGCACGCGGCACATATTAGTTTTGAGCAGGACATATAATGAAAAAGCAGACCCGGGGCTTATTCCGGAAAGTGCAAAATCAAGCGGGACGTGATAAAGCAATGGTAGAAAACAGAGAAATGATTGAGACCGCCTATGGTATGCGAATCTCCTCGATTAAGCCTTGCAGGGCAGGCTACATCCTTGACACGGACCAGGGAAAGAAGTATTTTCGTCAATGCCAGTGCTCCGAGAATCGCATTGCTTATGTCCATGACGCCAAGCAGCATCTGATGAATCATGGCTTTACCACCTTGGACCCCTATCAGGTGACGGCGGAAGGGCGTCCGAGCATGGAGATCGAAAGCCAATTGTACATTATGACCCCGTTCATTGACGGAAGAGAATGTGAGTTTGGAGAGGACTCCGATGCCATAAAGGCCTCAGTAGCGCTTGCCTCCATGCACAAGGCCGGCAAGGGCTTTAAGGCTCGGCCTGGCCTTGCCATACCCAATGACCTTGGGAAAATGCCCGAAAGCCTTGGAAAGCGTTATGATGAGATACTGAGAATGAGAAGAAAGGCTGAACGTGAACGTGGAGCCTTTGACTACATATACTTGGACTGCGTCGATAAATTCACAGCCTTGGCTGAAGAGAGCCTGCGGCTTTTAGACGGGCCGGAGTACCCGCGCCTTGTCAAGAAGACCCTGTTGGAGGGCGGTATCTGCCACCACGACTATTCTTATCAGAATATTCTCATGAAGGGCCCCACCACGTATATTACAGGCTTTGAAGCCTGCGGTGAGGAAATCCGTGTTTATGACCTCGTGAATCTTTTAAGGCGCAAGATGCGAAAATGCAACTGGAACCCCACAAAAGCAACGCTCTTGCTTGAGGCCTACTCAGAATTCGAACCCATTACAAAGGATGAGAACGTGGTCATGAAGGCCATGCTCTTATTCCCTCAGAAATTCTGGCGGGTGGCCAACCGTTATTACAATTCCCGCAGAAGCTGGGCGCAAAAGAATTTCACAGGCATGCTTGAGGAGGTTGTGGCCGAATATCACGACCATATCCGCTTCATGAAGCAGTTTGATACGATGTTTTAAGCCTGTTGGCTGTGAGAAGCCAAGCGTCTAGAGTGGCATTAAACAGATTATGTTTATCTAAAGCCGGGGTGCGAATTAATGCTTCGCCTCCGGCTTTTTTGTTACATTAAAGGTCGTTCCTGGCGTCAATTTCTCCGTACCAGCCCAGTACTTCCTTAAACCAGTTCAGGGTCTTATCCATATCCTGGGTATGATAGACCGCTCCGTTTTCTCTGACGAGATAGCCTCTTTTACTAAATTCCTTCATGAGATTACTTCCTTTCTTCAATAACGCATCAATAGACATTTGGGGAACACCTTCAGGTGAGCCTTCCCACTGCGCGCTGTGGAAGGGCTTTTCCCGTGGAAGCGTGTAAAGGCACGCGTGAAGCTTTCGGGACTGTCGTAGCCAAATTTAAGCGCTATGTCTATGACCTTTTCATCGGTTGCAAGGAGCTCGCTTCCGGCAAGCGCCAGCCTTCTGTTACGGATGTATTCGCCAACGGTATAGTCACATAGAATAGCAAAAAGCCGCTGGAAGTTATAGCTTGACATGTAGGCTTGGCTTGCAATGCTGTCATAGTCCACGCTTTCGGTCAAATGGCCCTCGATGTAATCCACGGCTTTTTGAATGCCCTTTATCGTATCCATAGGTGCACCTCCTGTCTGATTTCATATTATCGAACCCAGGTAAGTCTTTCCTGACTTTTTGTGCTGACAACTGTCAGGTCGCCAGAGTGGAGTGCCTTGCTAGCTTCCAAATCCCAGCATTCATAACTAACTCCTCAAAAGCTTTCATTGTACCTTGTAAAACCTCTGCCACGGCACGTCCGTACATGGATAAAATCACTGATTATCAATAGGATAAATATTGAAGTCCGGCTTACCTGCTGTAAACCGGACTCTTAATTGTTCAATATACTAAATTTACTTAATGCCCTTTCTTAGAACAAGCCCGTTATGGTTCCGTTCTCGTCGATATCGATCCTGTTGGCGGCTGGAACCTTAGGAAGGCCGGGCATGGTCATGATATCGCCTGTTAAGGCAACCACAAAGCCCGCACCGGCAGAAAGGCGAACCTCCTTGACCGTCAGGGTGAAGCCCTGCGGGCGGCCTAAAAGCGACGGATTGTCTGAGAGGGAATACTGCGTCTTGGCCATGCAGACAGGGAGCTTGCCATAGCCCAGGCCCTCGATGGTCGCAATGTCCTTTTGGGCCTTATCGGTAAAGATGACCTGGTGCCCGCCATAAATCTCACGGTTGATGGTTTCGATCTTTTCTTTTATTGAAAGGTCCAGCTCATAAAGGGGCATAAAGCCGGAGGGTTTCTTGTCAATGACATCGCAAAGCTTTTGTGCAAGCTCGGTTCCGCCTTCGCCACCCTTAAGGAATACCTCTGAGAAGGCAACCTCAACGCCCCATTCGCGGCACTTCTCCTTGACAAGCGAAATTTCCGCCTCAGTATCGGTGGCAAAATGGTTAATGGCTACTAGGGCGGGAACCCCAAATTTCTGGATGTTTTCAACATGCTTCTGAAGGTTTACAATACCTCTTCCAAGGGCATCCACGTTTTCCTTTGAAAGCTCGTCCTTCTTAACGCCGCCATTGTATTTGAGTGCACGGACAGTGGCCACAATAACCACGGCATCGGGCTTGAGCTTTCCATAGCGGCACTTGATATCAAAGAATTTTTCGGCTCCAAGATCGGCACCGAAGCCCGCCTCGGTAATAACGTAGTCCGCAAGCTTTAAGGCAATCTGGGTGGCTTTGATGCTGTTGCATCCGTGAGCAATGTTGGCAAAGGGACCGCCGTGCATAAGGCAGGGTGTGTTTTCCAGGGTCTGAACAAGGTTCGGCTTGATGGCGTCCTTTAAAAGCAGCGTCATGGCGCCGTGCACCTCAAGATCGCTTGCAAGCACAGGCTTATCATTGTATGTATAAGCCACAACGATACGGCCCAGGCGTTCCTTGAGGTCTGTAATATCGGTTGCGAGACACAGGATGGCCATAACCTCGGAGGCGACTGTAATATTGAAGCCGTCCTCACGGGGGAAGCCGTTATTCCTTCCACCGAGGCCCACAACAATCTGACGCAGAGCCCTGTCGTTCATGTCCAGGCAGCGCTTCCAGACAATGCGCCGGGCATCAATCTGAAGGCTGTTCCCCTGATGGATATGGTTGTCGATGGCAGCAGAAAGCAGGTTGTTGGCTGTTGTAATGGCATGCATGTCGCCAGTGAAATGGAGGTTGATATCCTCCATGGGAACAACCTGAGCATACCCGCCGCCGGCTGCTCCACCCTTAACACCCATAACGGGGCCTAATGAGGGCTCTCTGAGTGCAATCACAGCCTTCTTCCCGATTTTCTCCATGGCCTGGCCCAGCCCGACGGTGGTTGTAGTTTTACCTTCCCCTGCCGGTGTAGGATTGATGGCCGTTACCAGAACAAGCTTACCGTCTGGCTTGTCTTTAAGCTTCTCGTAGAGACCGTCTTTAAGCTTGGCCTTGTAATCTCCGTAGAGCTCAAGGCTTTCGCGGCCGATACCGAGCTTGCCTGCGACCTCCTCAATGGGCAGCATTTTGGCGCCCTGGGCTATTTCAACATCTGTCAGCATAAAGTCTTCTCCTCGTATAATATTTTTATAAGCATGGTAGATGCTATTTTCCCATAAAAGCAAAACTCCAATGCTATTGTCCTTAGGAAGCAATATTAATGCAGTTTTTCAAGGTAAAGCGCGGGGACGACCCCGATCGTCGTGGTTGAGGCCTTCTTATGATAGGTATAACCATAGGGAAAGACCACCCGAACTGCATCCTTATTGGAATAAGGTGTACGAAGCCAATAGGGCTCAGTCTTTCTCCTATCAAAGTCTAACTGTTCAAGCTCTTCAACGCTCAGAATAAAAACCTTTTCCTTCATGATTATACCATATGCCTGGCTATAATTCTGCCTGGTATCGCCGGGAAGAGCTGACCAGAAAAGCGGCTGGGAGCCTACGGTTTTATACTGTACGAGCGCCGGTGACAGAACGCTTTTAAGGTCGGCCGATAGAATCCGCTTCTGATCAATTGGCGAGAACTCCGCCAGAAAACCGCCTTTTTCACTGCTGTTAAGCCATTTTCTTAACGAAGCTGAGCTCCACAGGTTTGTGTTCCGATCGAATTCCTTCTTTTCAATAGTATCATGAGCCACAAGAAAAAAATACCTTTGGTTTTGCGCTGCAATGTCCCAAACCACTTCTTTTCCCTGATATTTGCCAAATACCATGGTCTGTGGCGTTTTTTCTTATAGGAATAACCCACAAGCAGGGTGGCTATGATCATGCTCGTAAGGGAAAACTTCATAATCTCGGAATTGGCGCGGGCTGAGTAATTGCCAAGATAAGTGGGCCGCAAGGGCAGACTGGCCTCCGCGCTTAAGGATAGCTTTGGCAAAAGTAATCAAATTGGCCCATTTATGACGGCTTTTGAGACCACCATACAGGAAGACAAGCGTAAGGCAGTGCAACAAAAGGTAAAGCATGCCCAGCATCCGTATATCAAAGAAAGAAGAAGAACCGAGGAATAATCTTGAGAAGGTATTGTTGAGGGCTTTTGCAAGCATGATGACGGGCGTAAGGGTCGACCCGTAACGAAGCGGGTTTAGGCTCGAAGAGGAATAGCCGAACCTTTCCTCGAAATAGAAGTACTTAAGGCTATTATCTGTTTTAATACCTTCAGGCAATAGGACTCTTCCAAAATCCGAGTTGTCCGCAAGCCCAATGGTCGGGGGATAAAAGAGGATCAGTGACCCGACAACGAAGAGCAATACGAAGAGTACAGGCTTCAAAAACCGCTCCGGCACGAATTTGCCTCCTAAAACATTACTAGCTGCTCATTTATGTGGTTATCCATCAGCAACGCGGTCGATGTACGTCCAGCGTAATCCGGTCGTTTTCAAAGTTTCCAACATGCTTTAAGCTTTTTTATCTTTTCCAGTTTGAGACGCTTTTACTGAATGATTTTGAGCCAAATCTTAAAAAAGGTGAATGGACAAAGTAAATGCAACTTTGGACTTTGTAGGTTTAAATGCAACCTCTTCCATTCTTAGGGGTCAAATTTAGTATGACAATTAAATTTAGTATGACAATTAAGGGGAACATAAAAAAG
>JAOABT010000339.1 GCA_026418215.1 Clostridia bacterium
TGGACACAAGCTGCAGCATCCTACTCACGCTTCGCCAGCAGGAATCCATCGATCAGATTCGCAGCATACTTGCCCCCCGGGGCTATCTGATCGTTGAAGCCTGCACCTCGGGAATGCAGGCGCTCAGAGTGGCCGGGATGAACCATATAGACATAGCCATCGTAGGTTTTACCCTTTCAGATATGCCGGGTCTGACCTTTGCCAACGATCTGCTTTCGCAGTATAACTGCTCGGTGCTTATGATCACGCCGCCTGAGCAGATCAACTACGTGAGGCAAAATGCAGGGCCCAACGAAATTATCTGTTTACCTCGACCTGTAACGGCTCAGTCGCTGCTGACCTCCATCGACCTGATTCTTCAGTATAAGGAACGGTTCGAGCACATTACGAGGGAAACAAGAAAACTGAAGTCCGATCTTGATCGCAGGGCTATTGCGGAAAAGGCAAAGACCCTTTTGATGAACAAGATGAATATGGGTGAGGCTGAAGCCTGGCGCTATATTCAGAAGCAAAGCATGGATTCTGGCATTCCCCTACAGGAGGTGGCGGAAGCCATCATCAAGGAATACGGCAAGAAAGAACGCAAGTAACTCTATCAACAATGATTTTTTAGATAAACTCATAAACGCAGAATTTTTTCAGGTAGGTGAAACGAATGGACCAACAACAACGACAACAAACCCAACAAATTGCGCCGCTGTGGCGTCCTGAGTTTGAGCATGACAATTGCGGTACCGGCTTTGTAGCCCACGCGAAAGGCGTCAAGGCTCATTCGATTGTGACGGATGCACTGGAGGTTTTAAATCGCCTCAACCATCGTGGTGGTGCAGGTTCAGACCCTGATACCGGAGACGGCGCAGGTATCCTGACCCAGATTCCTGATGCCCTCTTCAGAAAAGCAGTAGATTTTACGCTTCCTGAGGAAGGCCAATACGCTGTTGCCCAGATTTTCTTATCCCGCGATCCCGATAAACGCGCCGAGAGCGAAAAGCTTATTTCGGAAACGATTACCGCAAGCGGAAACACGCTGCTTGGTATTCGTTCGGTTCCCGTTAATCTGCACGCGTGCGGTAACGGTGCCCGTATTTCAGCACCTTGGGTATCACAGTTCTTTATTGCTCCTAAAAGCGATAGCAAGGAGGACGCTTCCATTAACGTCGTTCTCTATGTCCTTCGCAGATTGATTGAAAAGGCAGCTGAAAAAGCAGGTCATGACGTTTACGTGGTCAGCCTTTCTCATAAAACCATTATCTACAAGGGTATGATGCACGCCTGGCAGGTCGCCGATTTCTATCCTGATCTTTGTGACAGCGATTACAAATCCGCACTGGCCATGGTTCATTCCCGCTTCTCCACCAACACCTTCCCAAGCTGGAGCAGAGCACAGCCCTGCAGATACATGTCCCATAACGGTGAAATCAACACCCTCCGCGGTGTGGAAAGCTCAACCTCTGCGGCTGAGAACTTCCTCCACGGCGGACTTTTAAAGGATATGATCAAGGACGTCCTGCCTATCATCCAGACCGACGGCAGTGACTCCATGAAGTTCGATAACCTCTTTGAATTCCTCTGGCTCTCCGGCCGCCCCATGCCCCAGGTGCTCATGATGATGATGCCTGGCCCATGGTCCAAGGACGTGACCATGCCCGAGGAACAGAGACTGTTCTACCAATATGCCGCTTGTATGATGCCGCCGTGGGATGGCCCTGCTGCCATCACCTTTACAGACGGTAAGCTTATCGGCAGCGTATTGGACAGAAACGGCCTAAGACCCGCACGCTGGATTTTAACCCGTCAGGATCGCATGATTCTTTCTTCCGAAGCAGGTGTGGTTGACATCCCTGCCGAGGATATTGTCAGAAAGGGCAAGCTCGGCCCCAACCAGATGATCCTTCTGGACATCGAAACAGGCGAGCTCAAGGAAGATGCCGAGCTCAAGGCAGAATACTGCAAGGGTCCCTGGCACGAATGGCTCAAGAAGAACCTCATCAAGACCGATGCTGTTGCGAAGGCGCCTTTCAAGGGCTCCGACAAGCAGACCATCGAGCATATGCAGAAGTTCTTCGGTTGGACCTATGAAGACCGCATGAATACCATCCTTCCCATGACCCAGACCGGACTTGATCCTGTTGGTGCCATGGGCTTCGATGCGCCTCTTGCTGTACTTTCCAAGCAGTACCAGCCGCTGTTCAACTACTTCCAGCAGCTGTTCGCCCAGGTTACCAATCCTCCGATAGACTCCATCCAGGAAGAGCTTGTAACCGGTATGGACGTCTTCATCGGAAAGAGCGGCGACTTCACCCAGGATCTTGCCGAAAACTGCGTCAAGGTCCATTTGACCAGCCCCATTCTGAGCCCCGCTGTCTATCAAAAGCTCATGAAGGGCATCGACGGCTTCAAGCCCGTTGAGGTCCCCATGCTGTTTACCCGTGAGCAAGGCCTACAAAAGGGCCTCGAAGCCTTCTTCGCAAATGCTGAAAAGGCGATCCAGGACGGCGGCGTTCTTTTGATACTGACCGACAGAGGAGCCTCCGAGGAGCTTATCCCGATTCCTTCCCTTCTGGCGGCTGCAGGCCTCCATCACTACCTGATCCGCAAGGGTATGCGCGGCGAATGCTCTCTCATCGTAGACAGCTTTGAGCCCCGTGAAGTGCATCATTCCGCCTGCTTGATCGGCTACGGCGTGAAGGCTATCTATCCTCGCGGCGCTTATGAGGTCATTGCTGATATGGTCAAGACCGGTCATATCACCAACGGCGAAGAAAAGGCTATCGATAATTACATCCATGCTGTGGACCATGGTATATTGAAGATCATGTCCAAGATGGGCATCTCCTGTGTGGACGGGTACATAAGAGCTCAAATATTTGAAGCTGTCGGCCTTTCTCAGGAGGTTATCGACAAGTACTTTACCGGAACCGTTACCCGCGTGGGCGGCTTGACGCTTGAAGAAATCGAGGCCGAATGCCTTAAGCAGCACAAGAAGGCTATCGACGAAATGGGAGAGGCTCTGCCCTCGGGCGGCAGATTCCAGTGGAAGCGCGATGGTGAAGAGCACCTTTACAACCCTGAAACCATCCACCTCTTCCAGACTGCTGTAAGAACAAATGATTACCAGCTTTATAAGGAATATAAGAAGCGTATATGCGATGAAAGCCGCGTCACCCTGAGAAGCCTCTTAGGCTTCAAGAAGGGCAAGAGCGTGCCCATTGACGAGGTAAAGCCCGTTGAACGCATTATGCGCCGCTTCAAGACCGGCGCGATGTCCTACGGCTCCATCAGCCAGGAGGCCCATGAATGCCTTGCTCAGGCCATGAACCTCATCGGCGGCAAGAGCAACAGCGGTGAAGGCGGCGAGGATTCCGCCCGCTTCGGCACCAACAGAAACAGTAAGATCAAGCAGGTAGCCTCCGGCCGTTTCGGCGTCACCAGTGAATACCTGGCTTCGGCTGAAGAGATTCAGATTAAGATGGCCCAAGGCGCAAAGCCCGGTGAGGGCGGTCAGCTCCCCGGCACCAAGGTTTATCCCTGGGTCGGCAAGGTGAGACACTCCACACCCGGCGTGGGTCTTATCTCCCCACCCCCGCACCATGACAT
>JAOABT010000344.1 GCA_026418215.1 Clostridia bacterium
TAGAAATATCAGTGCTTTTTGCTTTTCTTATCATGCTTCTCTAATCTCTTCGGCTTCTACTATTCAATTTCGGTTCATCAAGCCATTAAAGACCTTCTTCACATCTTCCCATGCACATAACTAAGGATTCGGCACTGCCTATCGCCGCCCGTTCTCCTTTAAAGCGGCTTCAGTAACGCCCGCTCTCCCTGCGAAGCTTTCTATAATTATGTATCTTGGTTTTTTAGTCAAGGCTTAGGAACAGAAAATTGTCTATACATAAAACAGCCTTTCGGCCAGTCCTTTAGGACTAGAAACCCTGAAGCTATAGTCCGAACGGCTTTTGATTACCGCTATAAGGCTGATAGTCCCAAACCTTGAGTCCAGCTATAATAAAAGCAGAGTTAACATCAATACTGGGCACCAAGGAGGAAAAAGCAATGAGGCAAACGCTTTATAGATTTATAAATCTCGTCAACAAGAGGAAAGGCCAAGGCTTGGTCGAATACGCCTTTATTATTTGTTTTGTCGCATTGGCTCTCGTTGTGGCGTTAAGCCTGATACATGAGCCTATCACAGGGATCTTTGCCAAGGTCGCCGATCAATTAGGCGGGACGCCGTAGTCATGGCTAGCCTGCCTCGACCGCTTCAGCCCTAAGATGTACACGAGTTGGGGGATGATTCTTTCACTGTACCCCAGTGTTTTTTACTAAACAGGTTTGCTGTATAGGTAAAAGCTTACTGCTCATCGTCATCCTCGAGAAGCGCCTCCATCTGCTGTTGAGTTTCAGAAGTTAATGCATCCTTAAGGTAATTGCGGTCTATTTCCTGCTTTGCTTGAAAGGCTTGAAGAATGCTTTCATTAGCCCTTTCAATTTCAATTTTAAGCTCCCGGGCCGAAATCACGGCACACCCTGAGCCCCGAATGATCATCTGCTGCAAGCCGTCTGAGGTGGCTACCGTGATCTCATAGTGCTTTTGGTGATCGTGGGCAAACTTCTCAATATAGTGGTCTGCCGTCTGAGCCTCTTTCGTAAAGACCATATGGATGGCATCATGATCGATAATCTCCTCCTGATGTCTCTGAACACGGTAGGCATCAAAAACAGCAATGATCTCACATTTCCGAACGCTCTGGTATTTGCTGAGCTCATCAAGAAGCCTTTGACGTGCCCCCTCCATATTCCCCTCTGCCAGCTCCTTTAAATCGGGCCAGGCGAAGATAATATTGTAGCCGTCTACAAGAAGATAGGCTTCTTTAGCCTCTTTTGGCTTACCCGTATTGGAGGTGGATTTATAGAAGCTTTCGGCGGCGGTCCGTCGCTTCTGCCAAGTTGATTTTTTCCCCTGATTGGCGTAATAGGTTTGATTGAGGATTCTGTCCACTTCTTCAGCATCCATCCACCTCTCACTTGAATGAGAGGTCTGGTCTTGGGCTGCTTCTGCCAAAGGAGCATTCTCAGCTTTAAAATAGCTTTCGACATGCATATAGTCCTTAACTTCATTCCAGCTTACCATGAAGCTCGTACCATTGGCGCAGAAGACCGATCCCGTGGGGTTGTCTACATCTCGCTCTGAATCATAGCCTACCCTTTCGATGACTTCCTCGGCGTTATGACAGGGTTCATAGCCCTTAAGGCTGCAAAAGAGCCTGCCAAGGCCTTTGGTGTAAGCTGTGACCTCTTTCTGATAGTTTCTCATGGTTACAACCGGAGCGCTGCCTGTAAGAACGGCCGTTTCGCCTTGGATATGCGAAACCTGGCATACACCGCACATTTTCTCGATGTCGGTCATAGCCCGTCCCAGCATTTTCTCAGGCAGTTCCAACCGAAAGGCATAATAAGGCTCGAGCAATACTGATTCTGCTTCTTTCAGGCCCTGACGCACGGCACGATAAGTAGCCTCTCTGAAATCGCCGCCCTCAGTGTGCTTATTATGGGCCCGACCCGATACCAGTGTGATTCTCATATCTGTTATAGCCGATCCGGTCAGGCCCCCTTTATGGACCTTTTCTGTCAGATGGGATAAAATAAGGTTCTTCCAGCTCTTCCCCAGAACATCATCACTGCAATCCGCTGCAATCTGGAGGCCGCTCCCACGTTCTCCCGGCTCCAACAGAAGGTGCACCTCGGCGTAGTGGCGCAGGGGCTCAAAGTGGCCCACACCCTCCACGGTATTTGCAAGGGTCTCTTTATATACAATTCTGCCCGAATCGAAGGCGACATTAATACCAAAACGGCTTTTTATAAGGCTTTGCAGAATCTCAATCTGAACCTCGCCCATAATTTGAACTTGAATTTCCTTGAGCTGCTCGTCCCAGACAATATGGAGCTCGGGGTCCTCTTCCTCAAGCTGCCGCAGCTTAGGGATAAAAGCCCTGGGATCACAGCCTTCAGGGAGCAGGATTTGATAGGCCAAGACCGGCTCAAGTACGGGCGAATGGGCTGCTTCCTCCCCTCCAAGGCCTTCTCCGGGTTTTGTTTGACTAAGCCCTGTAACCGAGCAAATAGTACCCGCCTCAACCTCGTTCAAAGCTTCAAATTTCTGTCCTGAGTAGATGCGTATTTGATTGACCTTCTCTTCCCATATGCCGTTGCCAACGATATCACGAACCTTTAGCCTTCCACCGGTAATCTTCATCGTGGTAAGGCGATTGCCTTGCTCATCCCTGCTGATCTTAAATACTCTGGCACCGAATTTATCGGGGTAGGCGGGTGAATCCGCATACTTCACAATGCCCTCTAGAAAAACCTCTATACCTTCGAGCTTCAAGGCTGAACCGAAGAAGCACGGAAACACCTTTCGTCCCTTAACAGAGGCCCTTAGCCTGGCAATTGCAATACTGCCAGTCGCCAGATAGTCTTCCATCAAAGTCTCATCACACATGGCCAACTGATCGTTGAAAGCCTCGGTGCCTGCTTGTCCAAAATCAATACAGGAATCCCCAAGTTCATTTTTGAGTTCAAGCATTAAGTGGGCTTTATCAGTTCCCTTTTGATCCATTTTATTGATAAAGATAAAGACGGGTTTATTATAGATGGATAGCAGACGCCATAAGGTTTTCGTATGTCCCTGAATGCCGTCTGCACCGCTGATGACTAAAATGGCATAATCCAGAACCTGAAGGGTTCTCTCCATCTCAGTTGAAAAATCCACATGGCCCGGAGTATCAAGCAGGGTAAATTGTACATCACCCGCTTCAAAAACGGCTTGCTTGGAGATAATCGTAATGCCCCGAGCGCGCTCGAGCTCGAAGTTATCCAAATAGGCGTCCTTGTTGTCCACCCTTCCAAGCTTTCGTATTTTCCCGCATAAGTAAAGTAAACTCTCCGATAAAGTTGTCTTGCCCGCATCCACATGGGCCAGTATGCCAATGACCAATTTTTTCATCGTTCTCTTTATGCCCCTCGCTGTCACTATTCCTATCATACCAGCAAGTTGCGATTCTAACAAATTTCATATTCAGCCATTATGATTAGGAACTGCTACACGAATGCTCTGATGCAGTTTTGATTAGACAATTTTGATTAGACAGTTTTGATTAGACAGTTTTGATTAGACAATTTTAATTCATAGAAAGAATCTTCATAACCACCACAACGACATAGGCTTTTGCGTGTAAATGAATTTGTTGGGCTTTCTCTCTATGATTGTACAAAATTCATCCTCAGTGAGTGCCTATTCTCAAATAACTCATCTCAATTGATCTTCCTGCTTAACAGCTCAAATGTGTTGCAAGTAACTATCTCAAGAAGTTTGACTCTCAAAACTAGTCATCGGCCAAAACAACTGGTAAAATAGAAGAAATCTTTGATTTGATTCATCAACAATGGCTTTGATACCCGGGATAGCCAAACTATTAGTGAGATTAAGCCCGGTATCACTTACATAAGAAATATACTCATCATCAGTAGACAGATGGGTTTTTCCTAGCAAAAGGAGCAACAGTGGACAAGCAATCGCTTAACAATTATTACATAGGTTTTAAAGATGGCATACCCATTGGTTTAGGCTATTTATCCGTATCCTTTACCTTCGGAATGATGGCTGTTCATAGCGGCCTTCCTGTATGGATGGCCGTACTCATTTCAATGACGAATCTGACCTCGGCCGGTCAATTTGCAGGAATAAGCCTCATGGCTACTGGAGCTCCTCTTATTGAGATGGCGCTGACACAATTAGTCATTAACGCACGCTATGCGCTCATGTCCCTCTCACTTTCCCAAAAGGTTGATCAGTCCTTCAACTTCATGCATCGTCTTTTTGTTTCCTTTGGCATTACAGATGAAGTCTTTGCTCTTGCAAGCAGGCAACCTGTCTGTTATACACATCTGACGCTGCCGACGAGCGAACTAGT
>JAOABT010000404.1 GCA_026418215.1 Clostridia bacterium
TTGTAGCGTCTTGCAAGACTCGGAAAGCGTCTTTAGAACTCCAAACAGGCTGTAAAGATAATCAAAGGACAGGCCCGTATGGTCGCAGTAATCCTTGATACTGGCAAAATACTTGAAATCGTGCTCAATGACCTGCAGGGCATGCGGCGGGGTCATCCTGGCAAGGGCTTTGAACTCCTTGGTGAGCTCCTGAAGCTTGATCACCTGGAAGGGCTTTAGCGTATTGTGCTTGATAATGGCATCTATAACAGAATGCTTAATACCGTGCTGAAGCGCGTTTTCAACCATGGCCTTGGATATGTAACGGTTCATCCTTAAATAAATACGCTGGAAGGCCTCGCTGTCGCTTGGGTCCAAGGCAAGCCGCAGGAAGGCCAGAATGTCCTGACAAAAAAGCTCAGCTTGTTCTGTCTGAGCCTGAAGGGGATACCCGCCCTTTCAAGCCTGTCGACGATGGGAATGGAGGATAGGTTGCTGCGGTAGAGTACCGCAACCTGCTTGGGTTTTCGGGCGTTTTGATTTTCTTTTAGCTTTTTTTCAATAAAATCGAGCTGACCCTTTTCATCTGTCACGCGGATAAGCTGCGGCTTTTGGCTTTCGCTATTTTCGGTTCTATGACATTTTTCATAGCGTCTTTTATTACCTTTAATAAAGGCACTGCTGAGCTCGACGATATTGCGGCTCGAGCGATAGTTTTGTTCAAGCCTGAAAACAGAAAGATTCGGATAGACCTGATTGAGCTCTAAAATGTATCGCGGCTCCGCCCCTCTGAAGCCATAGATGCTCTGATCGTCATCGGCCACAAGAAAAAGATTGCTGTCTTTTGAAGACACCAGGAGCTTTAGTATTTCAAACTGAATGAGTGACAGATCCTGGCCTTCATCCACCTGAAAATACGGATATCTCCCCTTATAGCGCTGGAGAATGTCCGGGCATTTCAGGAAAATAGCATAGGCATAGGAAAGCATGTCGTCAAAATCAATCAGAAGATTTTGACGCTTATACTCCTCATAGGCTTTAAATAAAGCTGCGAAATTCCTGGTCTGAAGATTCAAGCCGTCAAATTCTTTAATCATCCTGTTCTTCACAAGTCCAATCTCGTTTTGCAAGGTTTCGAGCTCGTCCTCGTTGACGGGGCCTCCGTTGATCTCCTTATAGAGGTCCTTGATAATTCTCTGCTTGTTATGCAAGGAGCCCCCCTGCTCACTTTCGATAAGCTTGAAGCGGTTACCCTGCCTTCGTTCGTAATCTCTTATGACCGAGTAGCACAGGCTGTGAAAGGTTGTAAACTGGGCTTGTCCCTTTATATCAGAGCCGAAAATGTGCTCAAAGCGGTGCTTCATTTCAAGCTGTGCGGCTTTATTGTAGGTGACAGTCATGATGGATTCCAGCGGGATACCGTACTCAAGAGCAAGAAACGCCGTACGCGCTGTAATGAGTGTGGTTTTACCGGAGCCCGGGCCCGCAAGAACAAGGGCAGGGCCTTCTTTGTGAAGTACCGCAGCCTTTTGCTCCGCGTTAAGATCAATATGAAAGCGGGTTTTTAAATCCTTGAAAAAGCTCACTTGAAACCCCTTGTCTATGCAAATATCCCATAAATTCTAATATATGTAATTCTCCGTTAATGCATATTACTATTCTAGTTCTATTTAAGGGCCTCAGCAACACTTTTCGTTGATTACAAAAAAAGGCCCATCCTTTTTGGAGGATGAGCCTTTATCAGTCCCTCAAGGTCCCTTCTGCTGGATTTTTTTCGTGTCATGGCCGGTGCCCGGAACCGGCATGCCACGGTTATCCTTTGGAGGCTCCTGGGCATGAATGCGTTTCTCATTGTAACGATGCTTTTGATCAGCCATAAAATATCCCTCCCTTGCTTTTAGATTATGCAAAAAGGGACATGCTAAACCGGGGAAACGCAAAAAACAAGAATGAAAGAATAGCCCGCAAGACTTGCAGAAGGCGTAACTTGAGGCTGTTCATATTTTCCAACGAACAACCCGCAAGGAGCCCGTTCAGTCATGGTAAATAATAGACAAAATATCATGTACAAATTTAAAAACATTTATACAATTTGTTTATGAAATTTTTCACAAAGTCTCTTTCAAAATGAATTTAACTCGGGTATAATAGTGGTAACCCTTATAAAATTAATATAAGGTAATAGTAGCAGGTAATCAGTCAAAAAAGAGATTATTTTATAGCGAACAAATCACGGAAGGGAGAAACATCATGAACCAAAAATTGAATGCATGGGTAAAAGAAATTGCAGACCTGTGCCAACCAGACAGCATCTATTGGTGTGACGGCTCACAGGAAGAAAACGACAGACTTCTGAAAGAAATGGTTGACGCCGGAATGGCTACGCCTTTAAAGAAGCGTCCCGGAAGCTATCTCTACAGAAGCGATCCGTCCGACGTTGCTCGTGTAGAAAACCGTACCTACATCGCTTCCAAGACCCAGGAAGATGCAGGCCCCACCAATAACTGGATCGATCCCCAGGAGCTCAAGAAGACCATGACAGACCTTTACAGAGGCTGTATGAAGGGTCGTACCATGTACGTTATTCCTTTCTCCATGGGTCCTATCGGCTCCCCCATCTCCAAGATCGGTGTTGAATTAACCGACAGCGCTTACGTTGTTGTCAATATGCGTATCATGACCCGTATCGGCACCAAGGTTCTCGAAACCCTCGGCGACGGCGAATTCGTTCCTTGCCTGCACTCTATCGGCGCTCCTTTGGCTCCCGGCCAGAAGGATTCCACATGGCCCTGCGCTCCCATCGAGCAGAAGTACATCAGCCACTTCCCCGAAGAAAAGACCATTTGGTCCTATGGCTCCGGCTACGGCGGAAACGCTCTTCTCGGAAAGAAGTGCTTTGCACTCCGTATTGCTTCCGTTATTGCTCGTGAAGAAGGCTGGCTCGCTGAACACATGCTCATCTTGAAGCTCACAAGCCCTGAAGGCGAAGTCAAGTACGTTGCAGCTGCATTCCCAAGCGCATGCGGAAAGACCAACCTCGCTATGCTCGTCCCCACCATTGAAGGCTGGAAGGTTGAAACCATCGGTGATGACATCGCATGGATGAAGTTCGGTGCTGATGGCCGTCTCTACGCCATCAACCCTGAAGCTGGCTTCTTCGGTGTCGCTCCCGGTACCTCCATGGATTCCAACCCCAACGCTATGAGATCCATTGAAAAGAATACCATCTTCACCAATGTCGGCTTAACAGATGACGGCGACGTTTGGTGGGAAGGTATCGGCTATAAGGCTCCTGATCACCTCATCGACTGGAAGGGCAAGGATTGGACTCCCGATTCCAAGGAAGTTGCTGCTCATGCTAATGCACGTTTCACCGCTCCTGCAAGCCAGTGCCCCTGTATCGCAGCTGAGTGGGAAGATCCCAAGGGGGTGCCGATCTCCGCAATCCTTATCGGTGGCCGTCGTCCCAGCACCGTTCCGCTGGTTCACCAGAGCTTTGACTGGAACCATGGTATCTTCCTTGGCTCCATCATGGGTTCTGAGCTTACTGCTGCCGCTATCTCCGACAAAATCGGCCAGGTACGCCGTGACCCATTCGCAATGCTGCCCTTCATCGGCTACAATGTGAATGATTACCTCCAGCACTGGCTCGACATCGGAACCAAGACCGATGCTGACAAGCTGCCTAAGATCTTCTACGTTAACTGGTTCCGCAAGGATGCCAACGGCAAATGGCTCTGGCCCGGTTACGGCGAAAACAGCCGCGTTCTCAAGTGGGTATTTGAAAGAGTATCCGGCAAGGGCGAAGCTGTTAAGACCGAAATTGGTTACATGCCTACTGCTACAGCTATCGATACCACAGGTCTTGATGTTTCTGAGGCTGATATGGCTGAGCTTCTCAAGGTTAAGAAGGATGAATGGCTCAAGGAAGTTGAGTCCATCAAGGAACACTATAAGAACTACGGCCGTGTTCCCCAGGAGCTTCAGAACCAGCTCGCAGCTCTCGAACAGAGACTCCAGGGCTAATCGCTTCATAATCTCTAAAGATAGACTTAAGGCCAACTCTTATAAAAGAGTTGGCCTTTAATTTACCCCTAAATCAGTATGTGCCTTTAGGCGAAGGTTCTGGATTCAAAAGGCCCAATGTCACTTGATGGGTTGGAGAAGTCATATGAATAGTGCCTATTACTGGCAGATGGTTTAGATCATCTGCTTTTATAGTGAACTTTTACCCTTAATGCCCGTCTTTATGCCATATGCCATTATAAAGCCGTCATTGTTTCACCGCACCGGCTGTAATGCCCTTGATAATCTGCCTTTGCGAGATAAAGTAGAAGATGATAACCGGAATAATGGCTAAGATAAGACCCGCCATAGCCAGGTGCCACTGACGTGTGTACTGCCCAAAAAAGAAGAAAACCTTCAGCGGGATGGTCATGGTGGTGTTTTTATTGATGACCAGCGAGGGCAGCAGATAGTCGTTCCAAATCCAGATGGTATCGAGAATGGCTACTGTGATGGTAATGTTCTTAAGGTTCGGAAAAATGATGGTCCAGAAGGTTCTGAACCGGCTGCAGCCGTCAATGGTGGCCGCTTCGTCCAAAGAGACGGGTATTCCCTTTAGAGCCCCGTGATACAGAAAAATAGCCAGGCTCGACCCAAAGCCCAGGTACATGAAAGCTAGTCCTCCCCTATTAAGGAGCTGGGCGAAGCCGAAAAGCTTGATGAGCGGTATCATGACCGACTGGAAGGGCACGAGCATCGCGCCCGCAAAAACCATGAAGGTGACTGTACTCGTCTTGGTTCTGTTCCTTTCAAGTGCGTAGGCAGCCATTGACGAAAACAGAATAATGATGAGGAGCGATATAACAAGGATTGTCAGCGAATTCCTTATTGATAGCGCTAGGTCGAGCTTGGACGCTGCCTCAGTATAGTTGGTGAAGCTGAACGTTTTGGGCAGACCCAGGGTATCCACAAAAATCTCTCGTTTGGTTTTAAACGAGTTAACAATCATGATATAGAATGGAAACAGCCATACGGCAGCCAATAGGATGGCCAGAAGGACCAGAATTGCCTTTTTGACGTGCTTCATACCTCCACCTCCATACGCTTGCTGTAATACACCTGAATAAGAGAAATAAGACCTACAATGACGAAGAAAACAAGGGCTTTGGCCTGAGCGTAGGCCAGCCGGTTGGCAGAGAATGCTGTGGCATAGATATTAAGGGCCAAAAGCTGGGTCGTGTTGCCCGGAGCTCCTCCGGTCAGCGCAAGGTTTTGATCGAAGAGCTTAAAGGAATTTGAAAGCGTCAGGAAGGTGTTTATGGTGAAGGCCGGCGCAATCATGGGCAGGATAATATGATAGAACACCTGGGTGGGCTGAGCGCCATCAATCCGGGCGGCCTCCAGCAAATCCTCAGGAACGTTCTCAAGATAGGCCACATAGATGACCATCATATAGCCGGCCATTTGCCAAACCGTCACGATGATAAGCCCCCAAAAGCCTGTGGCGGGATTGGAGAGCCAGCCCTGCAGGAAGGGGATATGAAGAGCCTGACCGATGGCGCTGAAGATGTCCACAAAGATAAAATTCCAGATATAGCCCAGAATAAGGCCTCCGATGAGGTTGGGCACATAGAACACCGTTCTTAAGATGTTCCTCCCCTTGAACCTTCGTGTGACCAGCATGGCCAGAGCAAGGCCGATGCCGTTGATGAAGATGACCGAAGCAACCGCGAATTTTGCGGTAAAGACAAAGCGCTCCCAGAACATCGAATCGGTCGTAAGCTTTTGGAAGTTGGTTAAGCCGACAAATTTCATATCATTAATGCCGTCCCAGTTGGTGAAGGAATAAAAAAGCCCTATGACGGTGGGGACAAACACAACGACAATCAGCGAGACGACACAGGGGCCGATAAAGAGCCAGAACCACGGTGTTCCCGTTACTCTCATGCTCTTTTTCATAAGCGTATAAAAACACACGAGAAAGCTTGCAAATAGAAGAACGAACCCAAGCAGGCATCCGAACTGGAACCGTACGCTGGCACCCATGCGGACAAACTGTGTCAGCTCGTTTCGCATAATGTAAAGACAGACCATGGCTGAAAGGCTGCATACCAAAACAACTGCGGTCATGTCGCCGAGCTTTTTCATGAAAACGGCGGCCAAAAGGCCTAAAGCCGTAAGAATGAGGCCAACCACCAGAAATTGAGAGGGTTGAATTTTATAATTGGAACCACTTAATTCAATGCGCTTCCCAGCGAGCAGCTGGTAGCCCTTCAAGGCCACCTCATTGCGCGTGGAGGGAAAAACAATCTTGATATAGGAAAAAATTAAGGTTACAAAAACCAGCAGCAAAAGACAGATGATCATCAATCTGATCTTTCTGTGGCGTACATCTATCATGCGAATACCACCTTGCTCTTGAATTTATCCTTAGTCTTTCCCTTTTGCACCTAAATATGTTTTGGTAAAAACAAGGGAGCGCCGAAGCGGCGCTCCCTGTATGGCTGTTCTATTACTTTCTTGCATCTGCCCATGCTGCCTTTTCATTGCTGATGAGCTTGTCCCAAGCCAGCTGGCCCTGAACATAAAGCTGGATGTCAGCGCCGAGCTTGCCCATGCCCCAGTCAGACGGATAGCCCATGAAGACCCAATTGATGGTCTTTCCTGCGCTTGCCTGAGCAAGTAAGTCCTTGCCAAGAGGATCGCTGACAGCATCTGTGGAATAGCCCGCATAGGCCGGGATAAACTTAAACTGCTCGACAACAATCTTCTTTCCTGCGTCAGAGAGGTAGAGCCAATCCAGGAAAGCCTTTGCGGCTGCCTGAATTTCGGGAGCCTGTGTGCCGTTTACTGCCCAGTACATTGGAACGCCAATGGGGTTGCAGTCTTCCTTGTAGCCTGCTACCGGATAGGGGAGCATGCCGATATTGGTCTGAGCGAAGGTTTTGTCAATACCTTCAATAGTGGGGTATGCCCAGTTACCCTGCTGGATCATAGCAACCTTGCCTGTTGAGAAGAGCTTTTCTACCTGGGTGCTGTAATCCATGCTGGCTGTGGGCTGGACTGAATACTTATTCTGGAGGTCAAGCATCTGCTTGAACTGTGTGCCGTATCTGAATTCGATAGTCTTGGCCTTATAGGTTGCCAGAACGTCTTCATTGAATTCAGGAGAAATGAAGATGTTGGACATATGAAGACCTGTCACCCAGGTTTCCTTGGCAGGGAGCGCAAAGACAGCGTCGATACCAAGGTTCTTCTTGTCTGAATCGAGCTTTGTAACGGCATCCTGCAGGGCCTTGAAGGTCTTGATGCCCTTGGGGTCGATTCCGGCCTTGGAGAAGACGCTCTTGTTGTAAATGAGACCATAGCCTTCAATATTGTAAGGCACACCGTAGACCTTGCCATTGACCGTTACACCGGTAAGAAGTCCGGCAAGCGCGTTCTTGGCTGCAGCCGTATCGGACATGTCTGCAAGCTTGGCCTGCCAGTCATTAACGTCCTGGGGTCCGCCGATGTTAAAGATGGCCGGCTCATCTCCGGAGTTGAACTTGGATCTTAAGGCTGCGCCGTAGTCCTGGCCGCCGCCGACTGTGGTGACGTTAATGGTCACATTGGGGTTTGCAGCCATGAACTGCTTGGCTGCATTTTCAAAGGCATCCTTGAATTCAACCTTAAACTGAAAAACATTAACTGTGGCGGCAGCAAGGGTCGGGCTGCCAGAGGGGGACACGACTGATGCCGACGGGGAAGCGGATGCTATAGGTGACGGCGATGTCTGATTTTTGGCAAAACCGCAGCCTGCGGCCATCCCAACAATCATCATGACTGCAAGAGAAATTGTAAGGATCTTTTTCATCATGGGGATAATCCTCCTTTATAAAATCGATAGTGAAGTTCACTCTATAGCATTACCAATTGGAAAAAAAATATGATATGGAAAAGAAAAAAGCCCGCAACGATAGTGCGAGCCTCTCTCCTTTATTCGTTTAAGCTGTAGGACTGCCTGGCGCTTTGGTTGAATTCCGCTCTACGATTTTTACAGGCAGATTCATGCTTCTCAAGGTATGGTCAATGCCTTCAATATCGTTAACAAGAAACTCAACCGCTATGACACCCTTTTTATAAATTCCCTGGTCGATGGTCGTCAAGCCGGGAAATAAGTAGTCGCAGGTCTTGAGGTTATCAAAGCCCATCACCGAAATATCCTCGGGTATTTGAAGACCATTTTCCTTAAGGGCCTTCATAAGCCCGAACGCCACAATATCAGCCACGCAGAAAACGGCTGTGATGCCTTTCCTGTCCTTGGCGATACGCTCCCCGATACGGTAGCCGCCCTCAAAGGAAACCTGTTCCTCAAAGATGAGCTCTTTTAATATGGGTATGTCTGCTCTCTTAAGAGCCGTCACATAACCCTTATAGCGGTTTTCATTAACGGGGCTGGTTTTGATGCTGCCTGTAGCGAGCGCAATATTCCGATGCCCCAAATGAATGAGGTATTGGCAGGCCATGTCGCCGGCCTTCTGATCCTCTGTTCCGATATTGTGGGCTCCGGTTTCCCTCCGGTGGGTATCCATAAGCACGACGGGCACATGGAGACTTTTTAACTCGGATAAAAAGGCCTGGGAATAGATGCCGAGAAAGATGACTCCGTCGATATTCCTTTTTCTCACCCAATCCTTGAGGCTTTGGTGAGGCCTGATGCCTGTGATGAGCACATCATAGCCCCTTCTGCCCGCCTCGTATTCAATACCGCTGATAAACTCGGCATAAAAGGGATTATCCTTTAATAAAAGGCTTTTATCATCCCCCTGCTCGGTAATGGGTAGCATAACCCCCAAAAGATTGCTTTTACGTTTGGCAAGGCTTCGAGCTGTGAAATCCGGCTGGTACTGAAGCTCCTCAATGGCTTTAAGAACCTTCTGTCGGGTTTCCTCCGAAACCTTGTTGATATTGTTGACTACATTGGAGACCGTGGCCACCGATACTCCGACATAACGTGCCACGTCCTTTGCCGATACCTTCGTTTCCATAGCCTGTCCTGCTTTCTTTTTCTTCTTAGCTGAAGGTTCATCCAGCTCATGTCCATAAAACCAGCTTCATTGCGGGCAAATTATTCTTCACAAAATCCTCTGAAAGCTATAAGATAAAGTATAGAAAAGAGTTAACCGTTTTACTTCGACTATACCACGGGCCTGTCTGAGTGTCAACAATGCCCGAAGGCTACATGACGGTTGGGTATTGCCACGCTACATTTTGGTAAACTATAATCTATGTTGGACATGACGCAAATAACCGACATTTATTTAAGTAAGAATGAAAAGCCTATCAGGATTATAAGAATATAGAGCATTAGGCTGCCGGGGGGAACCATGCTAAGAATCCATTACTACCGCTATGATCAGGACTATACAGGCTGGGATGCCTGGGTTTGGGAGAAGGGCCATGAGGGCTCGGCTCACATGTTTCATCACCAGGAGTACTTAAACGGCGATGTCAATAAAGCCGCAAAGATAGCAGAAATCGATGTTTCAGCCTTCCAGAGCATGGAAGTGGGCGTCATCATCCGCCGTGGCGGCTGGCACGAGCGCGACCTTTATATCGACCGCTATTTCAACATGGAGCCCCATGTGAAGCAATCCTCCTTTGACGTTTATATTGTACAGGATACAGCCCAGGTCTATTTCTCAGAAGATGACCTGTGCCTGTCGCCGGGCTTTGAAACCGCCATATTTGAAAACTTCCGCGAGATTTTCGTACGCCTTCAGGCTCCGGCCAAATACTGCCACGAGGAGGAGCCCTTCCGCGTTTTTGAGGACGGCTTGGAGATTCCGGTCCGTCATGTTACCCCGACGCGAGGAAACCGCGAATTTTTAATCTCTCTAGAAAGGGATATGGAAGCCGGCAGTACCTATATGCTTTACAAGCCCGGCTATCGCCTAGGGCCTGTTGCCTATGGTGTCATCTATGATACGCCTGAATTCGAGCGCCTCTTTACTTATGAGGGCGAGGACCTGGGAGCCAACTATGAACCGGAGGCCACAACCTTCAAGATATGGGCGCCCACTGCGTCAGCCATGTTTTTAAATCTTTTTGACACCGGTGTCGGCCCCACCCTCAGGGATGTATTTGAAATGAAGCGTGAGGAAAAGGGCGTCTGGACGGCACGGATTCCGGGCGATCTGTCGGGTGTCTACTACACCTACAGCGTCATGGTCATGGGTATGACCATGGAAGCTGCCGACCCTTATGCGCGCTCCTCTGGCGTTAACGGCAGGAGAAGCATGGTCGTGGATGTGTCCCGCAC
>JAOABT010000553.1 GCA_026418215.1 Clostridia bacterium
GCCCAGCATAGCATGCTCATGACGTCTTGTAGCAGAAATAATGTCTATAATATAGCCTGCGAGGCTCTCTTCAACCTTCACATCGCGTACTCTCTTCTGAACCTCTTGCAGCTCTTCCATGGAAACAACGGCCTGAAGATCCTTTAAAGGGCTCTGCTGCTGGAACCTGTAGAGAATACTCACTTCCTCCGCGCGCGAGGGATAGCCCATGGTGATTTTCATAAGGAAACGGTCGAGCTGGGCTTCAGGAAGCGGATATGTACCCATGTATTCGACAGGGTTCTGCGTGGCAATTACCATAAAGGGCTCGGGCACCTTGTAGGTTTTACCGTCAACGGTGACCTGCTTCTCTTCCATGACCTCAAGCATGCTGGCCTGGGTTTTTGGAGAAGTTCTGTTGATTTCATCAGCCAGGATGACATTACTCATGATATTGCCATGGCGGTACTCGAATTCATTGGTTTTCTGATTATAAATGGTGAAGCCTGTAATATCTGAAGGCAGAATGTCGGGTGTGAACTGGATGCGGTTAAAGGAAAGTCCAACGGATTTAGCCATGGCATAGGCCATGGTGGTTTTACCGATACCAGGAACGTCCTCTATCAAAACATGGCCCGATGCTGCGAGGGAAATGACCATCAGCCTTGCAGGCCCTTCCTTGCCAACTATGATTTTAGACATATTGTCAACGATTTTCTTCATGATGGTTTGATTTTCCTTCATAGTGAGTCCCTCCACACAAATAAAAGTATGAAATGTTCCTTTTGGATAATTCTATCAATTCTCAGAGTAACATAGAATGCACGATTTTGTCATTTAATATCCTATTTTTATACTGAAAACGATCCTTCTCTGAGCTCAATAACCTGATAAAATGAAATAACTCAACTTTCTCATAATTTCTTGCCTACTCTCCTAATGATAGCATGCCATAGAAATAATGCATGAGAAAAGTTGAGTTATCATAAAACTACCAGCTGTTTACTCGTAGCGTAAAGCTTCGATAGGGTCAAGCTTGGCGGCCTTTCTAGCCGGGTAGATACCGAAGAAAATACCCACAAAGGAAGAAAACAGAATGGCTGTCAAAACAATCTGGGGCGAGATGGAAGGCGTCACGCCTGCGAATCTTCCAAGGCCGTAAGCTCCCGCAATACCAAGAATAAGGCCTATTATACCGCCCAAACAGGAAATGATGACCGACTCGGTCAGGAACTGAAACAAAATATTTCCTGTTTTTGCCCCAATGGCCTTGCGGATACCAATCTCACGCGTACGCTCGGTGACTGAAACCAGCATGATATTCATAACGCCGACACCGCCGACTAAGAGTGAGATGGCTGCAACCGCCGCGATAAAGGCCGTAAAGATGCCCAGCACCTTGTTGACCTGATCCAGCTGCTTCATGAGGCTTTCAGGCTTGTAAACGTCGCGGCTTCGATTGCCATGGCGGTTTTGGAGCATGGTTTTGGCGATAACCCCAGCGGATTCCGCATTTTCTTTTGAATCTGCCATGATATAGAGCGTATCTATCGCGGTTTCCTCTGAGAAGACATTATCGATAAAGGTTGAGGGTGCATAGATGAAAACCGGCATACTATCTTCACCCAGGTCTCCGAACATGCCCATCTGGCTTTTTAGAACGCCTATTATGGTTGCTTTTTTCGTACTGGTTCTCGGACCGATGCTAATGGTTTTTCCTACCACATCATCTGTTCCGAAAAGGTTTTTGGCATCCCTGTCTTCAATCAGCACAACGGACTTCCCTTCTTCAAACTCATTGCTAGTAAAGAAGCGTCCCGATATCAGTTCCATATTATTGATGACAAAAAAATCCTCATTACCGCCTGAAATGATGGCTCTTTTCGATTTCTTCTCAGAATTGGCCACACCCTGCTTACTGATGCTCGGTGTGGCATATTTTACGTATTGGATTTTATCTTTAATCTGGCGTATATCCTCATAGGTGATATAGTCGCTGTTTTGCAGGTTTGTACCCCTGACCTTGATGGAGACCGTTGACGAACCAATCTTTTCAAATTCACCCGTAATGGTGTTCTGACCGCCCTGTCCAAGGGAGACAATGGCAATAACCGAGCTGATGCCAATGATAATACCCAGCATGGTCAGAAAGGATCTCATTTTGTTTGACAGAATACTGTCGACAGCCATTTTTATGTTTTCGAGTATGTTCATGTCATCACCCCTTAAAGCACAATGCGGTTTTCAACTGGATGGTCATCAATGATATTGCCATCCTTCATACGGATGATACGCTTCGAAAACTGCGCCACATCCGGCTCATGGGTTACCATGAGGACAGTGGTTCCCTCATTGTTCAATTCCTGAATTATCTTCATAATTTCCTCGGTGACCTTGGTATCGAGGTTACCCGTGGGTTCGTCAGCCAGGATAACCGAGGGCTTGTTAACAATGGCTCGGGCAATGGCCACGCGCTGCTTCTGACCGCCTGAAATTTCATTGGGGCGGTGCTTGATTCTGTCGCCCAGGTTGACCTTGCCCAAGGCCTCGAGCGCTCTTTCCCTTCTTTCCTTCTTGGGAACGCCGGCATATACCATAGGAAGCTCAACATTCTCCAAAATGGTCATACGCGGCAGCAGGTTGAAGGACTGAAACACAAAGCCGATCTCCTTGTTGCGGATAACCGCCAGCTCTTTGTCGATCAGTCCTGAAATATCCTTGCCGTTTAGGATGTATTTGCCCGAGGTCATGCGGTCAAGACACCCCAGAAGGTTCATCATGGTAGATTTTCCGCAGCCGGAAGGGCCCATGATGGACGCAAACTCGCCGGGCTTGATATGAAGGGATACCCCTTTAAGTGCCGTCAGGTTGATATCGCCTGTGGCGTAAACCTTCACAAGATTCTCTATCTTAATCATTTCTTTGCTCCCTCGGGAAGAACCACGGTTCCATCCTTGATATCCATGCCGGGGTTTACGATAACGGTATCGCCTTCCTTTAAGCCTTCCTTGATTTGGGCCTCAGTGTCGGACTGGAGCCCGAGCTTGACGTTGACAAGCTTGGCTTTGCCACCCTCGATGATGAACACAGAAGCCTGGTCATTACGGTCAAACTTGAAGCATTCTATAGGCAGCTTGAGTACATTTGTAACCTCACCCGTCAAAATATCAGCGTCGATGTCAAAATCAACCTTAAGCTGATCGTCGGGATTCTTGATATCAATTTCAGCTTGAAGCGTAGCATCCTGAGCGGCCATTTCCTTGGAGGCTGACGGCTTGATAAAGGAAACAACGCCCTCGTAGGTGTTGACGCCATTCTTAAGCGTTACCTTCTGCCCTAAGCGGATTTTTGCGGCATCATACTTTCCAAGGTTGATAACACCCTTCAGGTTATCGAGCTGCTGAACCACAAAGGCCGGCTGAGCCATGCTTAAGGTCGAGTCTTCAATGGCATTGGAGGCTGTCACCGTGCCGTCAATATCGGCAACGATGCCATCCTTAACCTTATTGAGCCTCTCCTGGGCAGAATCCAAGGACAGCTTTGCAAGCGCAATACTGTTATCCATGAGCTCTATTTTTTCATCGGATATGGTCTGAATGGATTTTCTTTTCTGAATGAGGGACTGAACAGTAGCCACATCCTGCGGATTGGTGTTTCCGTCTAAAGCATAGATCTGCTCATCCAGATCGATGATTTGCTTTTCGATATCGTCCTTTTGCTTCAATAGCTCCTTTTTGTTGAGAAGCGCATTGTCATACTGGATCTGGGCTTGCTTGACTGCGGTGTTCAGGTCGGTCACGTCATAGGTTAGCAGGACATCACCTTTTTTAACCTTATCTCCTACCTCAACATTCACCTTATCAACCGTCATCTGAGGGGAACCCATATAGTTCTTGACTTCCTTTGACTGCACAAGGGCGTTGGTTGAAAGAAGGGTTTGAATATCACCGGTTTCGACCTTGGTTGTTTTAATATTGGGAAGCGTTTGGCCTTTATGGCTATTAAACATAAAAAAGGCTACAACAATAACAACAAATATGATCAGGAACACGAACAGCTTCTTCTTTTTCATTTCCTCTAACTCCTTATGGCTCGGTGGCTTTCTTCTAAGTTGTTTTATACAATGAAATATACTGGCTTAATGAAAAAATGTCTGAAAGGAATTACATCTTCATGAATTATGGGTTATATTTCAAAACCGTAATCCTTGTGCTTCCTGTTTCCTCGGGAATACATAAACACAAAAAGCCTTTCAAAACCATTACAAAATATGATTGTACATCGATTTGTCATCAGATAAAATGGTTCATACCTGTCTCTTATACACATCT
>JAOABT010000612.1 GCA_026418215.1 Clostridia bacterium
AGATGTGTATAAGAGACAGCTTGAGGGGATGCTGCTGAACGGTCTTGCTGACCATATTCTCTTTGAGGCCACCAATGCGTTTTACGATGAGGTTTGTCGGGTTGCAAAAGCTAAGAATCTGTATCCTAGCGTCAGAAAAGAGCCGGGACTATCCGATGTGCCCATTGAGGATCAGAAAAGACTTTATGACAGCCTGGTCGTTCCCCTTGGCTTGGACTTCGAACTAACGGAAGGCTATATGCTTTCACCCACAAAAAGCCTGCTCTATTACTATACGCTGTCAGAAGCACCCTGTGAGCTTGGATTGGATCACGATTGCGGGGGTTGTGCACAGCCATGTAATATGCAAACTCATACCATCAAAGTGACCGTTGGTGATAAGATGACCTTGGTTAAGGGGCGTCATGGAGAGCGCTTACTCGATGTCCTAAGAAAGAACGGCATTCTCATAAGTGCCTCTTGCGGGGGTGCCAGGCTGTGCGGCAAATGCAGAGTTCAAATCAAGGGAAGACGGCTGCCCTTAATGGAGGGTGAAAAGCATTTTCTAAGTGGCAAAGAAATCGAAGAAGGTGTGGTGCTCGCCTGCTTTCACACCGTGGACCAAGCAATGGAGGTTCATGTGCCATCCTGCCATGATGATAATAATTTGATCTCAGAGGAGCTTTCTGCTTTTGAGGTGCGATTAAGCCGGTATACGAGAAGTAAAGATCACTATGAAAAAAACACGTATGGTATAGCAGTGGACATCGGAACCACCACCCTGGCAATTGGGGTGGTGAGCTTATTAACCGGTGAAGTCATGGCCGTAAAAAAGTGCTTAAATCCGCAGGGGTCCTATGGTGCTGACATCATCAGTCGTATTCAATACACCATAGATAATCCGGAGCACCAACTGGGGATACTGATTCGAGGAGCCATAAGGACGCTCATGGATAAAGCAATTGCCGAGATGGCTTTGACTGTAGCTGACGTCAAGCACATGGTTGTATCCGGCAACACAACCATGATTTACTTGCTATTGGGACTAAACCCGGCTCCTCTGGCAGCGGCACCATTTGAAACCTTGAATCTCGGCATCCATACCACCAGGGGAGAATCTCTTTTTGGATCATGCTATGCCTTTCCGGTGACAACGCTGCCATGGGTATCCGCCTATGTCGGCGGTGATATCGTTTCGGGTTTATACGCCAATGATTTGATCCATAAACAGGGCCATTGGCTTTATTTAGATATTGGTACCAACGGAGAAATGGTTCTTAAAAGCGGCCGGCGTCTAATTTGTGCCGCCACTGCCGCCGGACCGGCATTTGAAGGAGCAAACATTCGGTGCGGCATTGGGCCGGTCGCCGGGGCCATATGCGAAGTTATTCCCAAACAAGGCCATCATGCTATTGTGACACTGGGTAAAGAGGAGGCCATCGGTCTATGCGGCTCCGGCTTGCTCGATATCGTAGCGATACTCAGAAATGAAGGCAGAATTGAATCCGGCGGCTATATGAAAGAGCCGTATGCACTGACCGATACAATTGTTCTATACCCCGAGGATGTGCGTCAGGTCCAATTGGCGAAAGGGGCCATTAGGGCGGGGGCGGATGTGCTGCTTAAAGCTTCCGGCATAACGGCTGATGAGCTGAATGGAATCCTGCTTGCCGGAGGATTCGGCAGCCACATTCATG
>JAOABT010000617.1 GCA_026418215.1 Clostridia bacterium
CATGCTTGAGCAGCACATCCAGACGGGTGCCGATATCACTATAGCCTGCCGTAATATGAATGATTTTTCGTCTAACGAGCAAAAGCTCATGGGCATGGTGGAGATCAATGAGGACGGTCGTATTGTGGACTTCAGGGAAAAGCCCTTGAATCCCAAGAATACCATTGGTTCCATCGGTGTTTATATGATCAGGAGAAAGTTCCTCATCGAGCTTCTGCAGGATAGTGCCGCCAAGGGCGAAACGGAGTTCGTGCAGGATATTATCGTGCGGAACACTCAGAATCTCAAAATACATGCCTACATGTTTAACGGGTACTGGAGGCCGCTTAGCAACATCCAGCTCTACTACCGGACCAACATGGAGCTCTTAAACCCCAAGGTCCGTCTGGAGCTTCTCATGGACCGCAGAAAGATTTTTACCAAGGTTAAGGATGAGCCACCCGCCAAGTATAATGAAGAAGCCAATATCCACAACTCCATTGTGGCCGATGGCTGCATTATCGAGGGCGAGGTTGACAACTGCGTGCTCTTTAGAGGCGTCAAGGTCATGAAGGGCGCTGTGCTTCGAGATTGCCTTGTCATGCAGGGTTCAGTCATTGAAGAAAATGTTAATTTGAAACACTGCATCCTTGACAAGGGCGTCACCATTACTGCCGGAAAGGTGCTAAACGGCGATTCGGAATGGCCCTTGATCGTAGGCAAAAACGTTCGGGTATAGAAGTCTTCAATAAGCATGATGGGCCGGCTATAAAAAGCCGGCTCTTATTTTACTACTCGTGCACCTGAAGCTTCGCATATTTATACAATCGCTTCAATTGGTTAAATTGGCAATCTTAAAAGGCTACTCTTTTGTTGACAAAAATCAATTATTGCGATAATTTATATTTATGCAAAATACATTATACTGTATAAGTATGCATGACGTTAAGGAGAGTTGGTTTATGAAGAGAATTATTGCATCAGTTATGGCTATTGCGATGCTTGTTCTTGCACTCGCTGGCTGCGGTACAAAAAGCGGAGGATCAAAGGTTAAGGTTATCAACATTCCCTTAACTCAAGAGGAATATGCTTTTGGCGTTGACAAAAATCAACCTGAGCTTCTCACAGAAGTGAACAAATACATAGCTCAGATCAAGTCCGACGGAACCTACGAGAAAATCCTCAGCCACTATTTCGGTGATGGAAAGCCTGAGGCTGTAACATCCGCTAAGCTCGACGAATCCAAGGATCAGCTTGTCGTTGCTACAAACGCTGGCTTTGAACCCTTCGAATACATGGTTGGTGACAAGTATTACGGTGTTGATATGGAAATAGCAGCACTTCTTGCTAAGCATCTTAATAAAGAGCTGGTCATCAGCAACATGGATTTCGATGCGGTATGCCTCTCCGTAGGACAGAGCAAGGCTGATATCGCTATGGCCGGTCTTACAATCAAAGAAGACAGAAAGCAGTATGTAACCTTCTCTGATAAATACTATGACGCTGCTCAGAAGCTTATTGTTAAAGCCTCCGACAAGACCTTTGACAACTGCAAGACAGCCGCTGATGTTGAAGCCATTTTAAACGGCTTTAACAGCGACACCAAGATTGGTGTTCAGACCGGTACAACAGGTCAGTTCTATGTTGAGGGTGACAAGGACTGGGGCTTCAATGGCTACAAGACCAAGGCTGTTGGCTACAAGTCAGGTTCGCTTGCTGTTCAGGATATGCTTAACGGCAATATTAACTATGTCATCATCGACGAAGCACCTGCACAGAGCATTGTAAAAGCAATGAACGCACTTAACTAAAACATCATCGATTTTTAGCAATACCCCGCAAGCGAATTGCGGGGTATTGTGGCATAAAGGAAGAGCATGGGAAATTTTGATAAGAAACTACAAAGATTTTGGGAGATATTCTACGAGAATGACGGTTATACAAAGGTTCTGACAGGTCTTCAGAATACCGTCTATATTGCTATTGTCGGTCTGGCAATAGGCATATTGATCGGCACACTGATTGCCATTGTGGAAGTGCTGCCCAAGTATAAGCGGCTTCCTAAGATTCTTAATGGCTTTTGCCGATTCTATGTTGGCCTTTTCAGGGGTTCGCCGGTTGTGGTGCAGCTTTTGGTGGCCTATTATGTCATCCTGCCTCTCATAGGCATTAACCTACCTGCCTTAAGCGTTTGTGTTCTGGTATTCGGCTTCAATAGCGGCGCCTATGTATCGGAGATCATGCGCGGCGGTATTTTGTCCGTAGACCCAGGTCAGATGGAAGCCGGCCGTGCAGTGGGTTTAAGC
>JAOABT010000216.1 GCA_026418215.1 Clostridia bacterium
ACGTAATGTATCTGAATTGCTGCGACTTGTTCGCACCATCTATAGTAGCCGCTTCATAAAGATCCTGTGGCATGGAGGTCATGATACCCGTAATTAAGAGCATGAAATATGGGAAGCCCAACCAGAGGTTGACGATAATCAGCATGGTCTTTGCTAGGGTGGGGTCTGTAAGCCAGGGAATAAGATTCTTTGTCAGCATTCCCGAGTCCATCAACCACTGGACAACACCAAGCTCTCTCAAGGTTCTGGTAATAGGTCCAAATTGTCCGTTCAAAAGGTTCTGCCATATAAACAGGCTGATCATACCGGGAACGGCATATGGAAGAATGAATATCGTTCTGAAGAATTTAGAAAGCTTAATCTTCTTGTCAAGTAATGCGAGAGCCATAAACAAGCCGCCAAAGTATGTGGTAACTGTACCAATCAATGCCCACTCAAGAGTCCATACAGCAGTTCTGGCAAAGCCCTGCGAATATCTTGGTAAATTAACCATATCCTTGAAGGTTTGGAAACCCACCCAGTCTACTTTATTGTTCGGAGGAATGTGGCTTGGTGCCGAATAGTTTGTAAAAGCAACGAGGGCTGAGAATACCAAGGGTATAACAACGAAGAAAGCAATCATGACAAAAGCTGGAGAAAGTGCTATGTACGCGAATGCCTTATCAGCAGTTTGTGAAATGAATTCGCGTGTGGATTGGAACTTTCCGTTGCTTTCAAGACTCTTTCCACCTTTTCTTGCATCAACAACATTAACAACGTAGAGAATGGCTATGATGACCACAATAACAATGACAATGAGGCCATCAAGCATCATGAATATTGAATGATCTCTTTGGGGCATTGGCGTACCAGGCTTTGCTTGGACACCAAGTGTAATGAATCCTTTAATCCCTTTGAAAATCTTATCAAAGTTAAGTAAGACGAGAATTTCAACAATGGCGAAGAGGATTCCCTTGACGTACTGTCTCAAAATAGCAATCTGTCCTAGTCCCATAAATAGGAGCGATGCTATCGGAGCCGTAATACTGGCGTTTTTCTTCATCCCCTCTTGATCCCCCTTTTCTTTATATTCCTAACTGTAGATTTACCGTAATTCCCGAACTGTGGCATTTTAGAAATAAAGGCGATTCCGCAAAGGAACCGCCTTTATCATGACTACAATATTATTGAGCGGCTTCGATAGCTGCAGCAGCTGCATCAAGCTCTGTCTTTATGTCGTTTCCGTTCCAAATGTTTGCATATGCTGCACCCATTGCAGGCCAGTACTGACCCATAGCAGGGATGGAAGGCATAGGCTTGGAGAAAGCGAACTGAGCGAGGATACCAGCGTGTGCATCGTCAGAAATCTTGATATCTGTACGAGGAGGAATCTGGCCGGTCATTTCATAACGCTTTGTTAAGCTGTCCTTGGAAACAAGGAAGTTTGCGAACTTCTGAGCTTCGTCAGCAACCTTGGTGAAGGAAGAAACGTACATAGCGCGGATACCGGAGAAGGACTTCGGAGGTGTATCGGAACCAGGAAGCTTAGGCAGTGTGGTTACGCCGAAATCGATCTTAGCATCTCTGTAGGTCTTGATGGACCAAGGACCAGTGATAGCCATAGCGATCTTGCCGTTTGTGAAACCAGCATCCATGAATGCGCCGTTGGAGTCAGCAGCAGCAACGTCGAGGCATTCTTTTTTGAAGGTCTGGTAGTACTGGAGAGACTTAACAGCTTCAGGGCTGTTTACCATGTGCTTAGCCTTGTCGGTTCCGTCAGGTCCAAAGAGGTCTGCGCCGTAACCGGAGAGGAACATGTAAGAGAAGTAAGCATTTCCTACGTCCCAAGCAATACCGAACTGACCGTCAGCAGGCTTGTTGAATGTCTTACAGAAAGCCTTAACTTCGTCCCATGTCTGAGGAGGAGTTTGAACAAGAGCCTTGTTGTAGAACAGGGCATATGTTTCAATACCTGTAGGATAGCCATAAGACTTGCCTTCAGCAGAAGTAGCCTTGATAGCGGCTTCTACGAAGCTTGCCTTAAGCTCAGCTGCATTGGTGTTTTCAAGAATGAGACCACCAGAGAGCATTTCGCCGAGTTTGTCATGAGGAGCTGCAAATACGTCTGCACCTACGCCAGCAGGTCCATCGAGCTGCATTCTCTGAGCAGCGTCTGTGTGAGCAACAGGCTCAACAGTGATGGTAACGTTGGGGAACTGAGTGGTGTACTGCTTAACCATTTCTTCAACGAACAGCTTCTCAGGACCGTCAGATTCCCAAACCTTGAGGGCTACGGGAGCAGCAGGAGTAGCAGATGCGCTTTCAGAAGGGGAAGCAGATTCAGAAGTGGTGGGGGTTGCAGAGTCGGTAGTGGCGGGTTTTGCTTGGCCGCAAGCAGTTGCGAGAGATGCAACCATGACAATTGCGAGTACCAAAGCAAGAATACTACGTCTCTTCATTGATAAAATTCCTCCTTATACATTTTTCCCAGGGGTCTTTGCCCCTTATTTAAGAGCAAGCGTTTGCACGCTTTTCACTCATAATTATAATTTGGTTTCATTCAATTGTCAATGAATAGTGAACAATTTTTTTAGAGGTCCCCCCCACTCTTTTAGCACTTTTCTATAAAATAATAAACAATTATATTGATATTACATTTTTATAGTACCCTATCAAAAAGTATTTCCTGTAATCTATCGGTAATCTTATTGACATATTTCATAGGATATCGCTGGATTTGTATGCAATCGATTACATGATGTGAAACTTTTTTATCGGTTTATCTCATTGTCTTCATATGTTATGATAGTATTTATGGAAACTTAGACAATGGTTTTAAGAATGAACATGATTTTGAAAGGATGATATTATGTACTGCAACAAATGCGGAAATGAACTGCCGGATGGTGCCAGCTTCTGCACCTCCTGTGGTGCTCCACAGTCTCAAATTGTTGAGCAGTCTCCTAATGACCCAACTCCTATGCCAACTCAAGAAGTCAGACCTCCCGAAATCTACAGTGCTCCGGCACCCGAGGTCTCAGAGCCTGTTAAGAAGCCAAACAAGAAAGGTTCCCCGCTTAAAATTGTCGCTATTGTTCTTGCAGTGCTCATTTTACTCTCTGGTGTAACCGTACTGGGCTATTTTACTTTTCTTCCCGCTAAAATGACGCTCAAGGTTGCTGAATATATGAGTGTCGTTAAACATTTCAATCTTTTTGACAAGAGCATGGAACGCTACGACAACAGAGTTGTAAAGCCCGTTTACGAGGGAACAGTCGATAAGAGCGGCGAAGTCGCTGTTTCATTTGACAAATCCATATTTGCACAGAGTGGCTTGTCTCCTGAAACTGTTGATCTCATTTCCGAATACGTAAAAAATATTTCCTTCACCTACGGTATGTCCTCCGATATGAAGGCAAAGAAACAAAATGTACATATCGGCTTGAATTACGAAAAGAATCCGCTGGTGACCCTGAATCTTTTCCTTAACAATGATAAATTCGGGCTTGCCTCACCTGAATTAACCAATAAGACCGTCACGGGAAGCTTCAAGGATCTTGGTAAGCTCAACGAAATCTTCCCTGACATCCCCAAGGAAGCTCTTGATGCTTATTCCAATATGGACCCGTGGATTGCCGCCAAGGTCTATGACAAGGTTAAAATCAACCGTCAGGACATTAAAAAGCTCATGGTCGACTACACTAACCAGATCATAGACAGCATTGACGAAAGCGATATGTCCATTGAAAGAGGCCAGACCACCGATGTTCTTGGAAAGGATACCGGTGTTCAGGTGGTCACCATCAAGCTGGATCAAAAGGCACAGAAGAAAATACTCACAGGTATTTTAACCCGCATGAAGGATGATCAGAACCTCTATAATCTCACTTGCGGCAACCTCATCAAGGTTTTCGACATTCTCGGTGAAAATGAAATGTACAGCCAGCTCCTGCAAGGCGTCGACATGAAGAAGGCCCTCAGTAAAACCAATTACAAGCAGGCCATTATCGCCTTGAAGGGCTCTATTGATGAAACAAATTTCCCTGAGCTCATTACAGCTAAAATTTACATTAAAGGTTTTGATGTTGTGAAGGCAACCATAAAGGTGCCTACAGGAAACGCAGACCAAGACGTGCTCCTTACCACCGAGAATATTACCAATGGCCAATCCTATGAAAGTGTATTTTCCATTGCAAGCGCTTCTGGCGAAGAGCATGTCAAGATGAACCTAAACCTTAAGAAGGATTACAATCAGTCTGATGATACAACCAATTTCAAGGCTGAATTTGTAACCGACTACAGCATTGGTGATAATAAGTCCTTGGTCAACTTTACGCTGGATTCTAAGGAAAAGGCTCAAGGCAGCAGCAAAGTCAAGCAGACATTAGAGATGAGCTTAAAGGTTGACAGCAACAATTATGGTACCCAGACCAACGGTGAGCTAAGCTTGAGCCTTGACGGAACAAGAACACGCAATGCCAAGGGTCTTGAAACAGCCAGTGATTATACGGGCACCCTCAAGCTCACCTACCCTGCACAATTCGCTGACCCTGTCAGCCTGGGTTTCAACGTCACAAGCGAAACAGCTTATGGTAAGAAGATTACGGTTCCCGACACCAGCAAGGGCGAGGTTCTCGATATTGCAACAGCAACTCAGGACGACTACAACAATTTGATGAACGAGATTTACGAAAAGCTCGGTGCACTCAGCATGATGATGGGCAGCGGACAGTAAGAAATTTATAAGATTTAAGCCGGTATGATATGCGCATACCGGCTTTTCTTTATAAGACAGACATGTTAGCTTATTAATCTACCTAGTGCCTTAATTGAGTGGACTACAATGACTACCCGAGCTTGATTAAAACAGCTTGATTAAAACCGCTTGATTAAAACTTCTTCCTTTCTCTAAGATAAATATATTGGGGTTCATTCTTGTTTGCAGGAGTTTACTATAGGTAGAGTTTTTTCGCTCTATTCCTTGAACCTCTTTGTATAAGCCTTCCTTCTTCTTTTTCGACCACTCTCATTAAATGAGAAATCTTTAACTTCCCACCATTCTACTTGGCTCTGAGGCTTCTTAGCACTCTTACTATCTGATCATAAAATATCTTGGTGCTCTTAATAACCTGTATTCCCTAATCACAGAATTTTCTTAGCACTTTTTAGTACCATGCGGTAAGCCATTGTGAGGAGTATTGCGGAGAGCCCCAGAAGCACGAAGGCTGACGGAAGGGCAAGATTCCAATCGGAGGGAGCTGCATAAAGATCGGTCAAAGCCTTCAGCGCCCACCCCTGCGGCGTTAGCAGCGCTATTCTGAGAAGGCTTTGGGGCACACCGATAAGATTCCATAGGCACCCGCCCATAAGCCCTGTTATGAGCGCGAAAACGGGCGCGGCTGCCTGAAGCTGGTGCGGCGTCTCAAATAGAGCAGCCAGCAGCATACTAAGCGAGGCCGCGGCCAGAATATAGAGTGCCAGGATCATATAGGCATAGCATCCACCTAGCAGGCTGATTCCAAAGAAGATCCCCTGGACAGCAAGGAATACAGCAGCTTGAAAAACTCCCATCAAAAACAGCGCCGCAGTATTACCAAAGAACAGCGGCAACACGGCCGAGCGGATGGTAAGTATTCTTTGCAGCGTTCCATTAGCCTTTTCTTCGCATAGCCAGCCGCTGCCAAAAAGCAGCGCCAGCATGATGAACAAGACTAAAAGGCCAAGCGAGGCAGCTGTAAAGGACGGGATAGTGATGTTGTCTGCCTTTCCGCTTGTCACCTCAACCTCCTCGTAGGTTACTTCCATAAGCGGCTTTGGCCGCCAATAGGCCTCTGTCCGCTTCAAGAAATCAGCCCTATCCAACTGGGTAAGATCTGCCCCTCTGGCGATAAAGCTCTGGTAAACCCAATTGAAGGCGAAATGTCCGGAATAGATTCTTAAGGCCTCGGCCGAAATCATTTCCTCAACCAGCTCAGCCGAATAGGTCGCCGGAGATTTCACCACCCGGATGACCTCTTCCAGCTTTCCAAGCTTGAGCTTGTTCTCAAAGCCCCTTTCAATAACGACCATGACCTCGGCTTTTTCTTCCTGAAGCTGGTTCAAGGCCTGCGCTTCATTTGTTACCACCGCCTTGAGGCCTTCTTTTTGTGCAAGTCGTTTGCACAAAATCTGGGAGCTCTCCGTCTTATCTAAATCCACTATGGCCAAGGGTACGTAGCCCAATTTCTCTTTTTTCTGAGCATAGCCCGTTATGACCGATAACAAGAGGGGTACCAGAAGGACAGCTAAGATAAACAGCTTGTCAGACAGGAGAACGCGCAGACGGTTTATGAGAATGCTTCTGAATTTCATGCCGCATTCCTCCTTCTCTTAAGCCTTAGAATAACCATGGCGCCAATAGAGAAGACAACCGCCAGGAGAACCAGCGCCAAAACGCTCCGTGCCGTACCCGACGGGTTTTGCCCATATAAGGCATTGATAAAGCCGGTAGAAGACCACCTATTGATGGTTACTACGCTCAAGCCCCTGCAAAACTCAGGCAGAGAGGTGATGGGATAAATGCTTCCCCCAATCACCGCCATAAGCAGGATGGAGAGATTGGCTATCAGATCCGCCGCGCTGCCCGTATCGGCAAGGCTTGCAACCAGAAGAGAAAAGGCTCCTGAAGCCAAGGTTGTGGTAATAAAAACAGGTATCATCTGGCCGATTGAAGCCGAGAGGTTATTACCCGATGCAGCCAGAATAAAAATCACAATCAGCAGAAACTGCACCGTCGAAATCATGAAGGATAGGATAAGCTTTGACAGGATGGTCTGCCAGCTCTTTGAGGGGGACGCGTTGAGCCTTGAGCGTATGCCCAGCCTTCTTTCCTCCGTCAGAAGCTTCATGCAAGGAATGGATGAGAACATGATAAACACCGCCAGAAGAGAAAGGGCATAATAAACCACCGGCGAAACATCGGGCTCTTCCAGCTTGTCTTCAGCAACAAGCATCTTGCGGGCCAAAATCACATCAATATAGGCCGTATTTGCCGCGTTAGCCTCGTTGTAGAGCTCATCCTCTGTATAGCCGTTAGCGCTTTCCAAATCATAAATGACGTTCAGGGCGGCAAGGCCGGATGAAACGGCAGAGGCCCCAACAAAGGCAATATTCTTCACCAGCCTTGACTGCAGGTAAAAAAGATTTGAGCCAAGAACCCTTCCAATTTGGGGCTCCCAGCGGTCAATACTGCTCGTAAGATCCTTTGGCAGCACAATAGCGGCTGCCACCTCCTGGTTCTGAATGCCGCTTCGCGCTCCGGCCTCATCGGTTAAAACGACCTCTTCCACGATGCCAAGGCTCTTGAGCTGAGTTGACAGAAGGCCCGTCCATTTTGATTTGTCCTGATCGACCACCGCTATTTTGAACGGCTCGATAAAGGCGGAGGACTCAAGCAGCGGAGATAAGGCCGCAGCAAATAGCTGAATGACTAAGAGCGGCATGCTAAAGAGCAGGAGCAAGGCCTTGTAATCCTTAACAATAATGCGTAGGTCGTTTTTAAACAAAGCAAGAAATCCCGACATTATTCCTCCTCCAGCTTCAGCATAAGCTGCTCCAGGTTGGAGGCCCCCGTCGTCTTCAAAACCTCGTCAACCGTACCCGTATGAAGGAGGCTGCCGTTATGGAGAACCGCAATACGGTCACAGAGAAGCTCTAATTCATCGATGTAATGGCTGGTGATGATAATGGTACAGCCAACCTGCTTCAACCCTCTGATGAGATCGGCGATGGTTGCCCGCGACAAAACGTCAACGCCAGCCGTGGGTTCATCCATAATGAGAATATCTGGGCGGTGCAGAAGCGATGCCGCGATATTAAGCCGCCTTTTCATACCCCCTGAAAAGGTCTTGACCTTGTCGTGCATACGGTCAAAAAGCTTCAGGTCCCTCAAGGCCTGCTCAATGCGGTGCTTTCTCTCCGAGGACTTTACCTCGTAAACCCCTGCCCAGAAATCTAAATTTTCATAAGCTGAGAGCATAGGATAAAGGGCGATCTCCTGGGGAACATAGCCGAGCCTGCCCCTCAAAGGCTCGGGATATTTCAGGATGCTTTGCCCATCAACCTGAATATCCCCTGCTTCCGGCTTGTTAATGGTGGCAAGAAGGGAGATGCAGGTTGATTTACCTGCTCCGTTAGGGCCAATGAGCCCGAAGATTTCACCCTTCTGAATCGTGAAGCTGATATCCTGCAGGGCTTTGCGGCCCCTGTAATGCTTTGAGACTTGCTGTACAGAAATCATGTTGCTACCGTCCGTTTATTCTTTTGCAGTTTGGTCTGCATCTTTTGGCATCATGAGCATAATCACAAGACCTATGACCAATAGCACGACGAGGCTCGCCGCGCCATAATTCGGCTTACCTGTAAGCGAGATAATGACGCTCATCAGGAAGGGACCTAATAAATCTGCATATTTTCCAAAGATATCAAAGATACCGAAGTACTCATTTGAGCGCTCCTTCGGAATAATCTTGGCAAAATACGACCGAGACAGGGCTTGAATACCTCCCTGAAACAAAGCGACCATGACCGCCAAGAACCAGAATTCCCAGTTTTGATCCAATTGAACCGCAAAGAGTGCAATAAAGATGTAGCCGAGAATACATACCATAATGAGCCTTCTGGTATTGAACCTTTTAGCAAGCGTTCCGAATAGGATTGCAAATGGAAATGCGATAATTTGTGTGAGCAAAAGTGCAAGAAGCATCTGCTCGGAGTTGATACCAAGTGCTGTTCCGTAGGAGGCCGCCATGCCAATAATGGTGTAAACGGCATCAATGTAAAAGAAGAAGCCCAGAATGAACAAAAAAATCTTTTTTTGCTCTTTCATGCTCTTAAAGTTATTAATCAGGCGCTTAACCGACTGTCCTACCCGATTGCTTTCATGTTCCAGGTAGTGGTTTTGCTTGTAGTTTTTAAACAAGGGCAGACTCAAGAAGCCCCACCAGGCACAGGTAATGACAAAGGAGAGCCTTGTTGCCAGAACCTTATCCATGCCGATCTTTCCAGAAAGGAGAATGAGCGCCATGCATAGAACAAAGGGTACACAGCTGGCGATATAGCCGATGGCATAACCGAATGAGGATACACGATCCATACGTTCGTCGGTGGTGACATCCGTCAGCATGGAATCGTAGAAAACATTGGCACCCGAATAACCCACCTTCGCCACGATATAGACGACTGTAAAGGCAACCCATTCCGAAAAAATGCCCAGAAGTACACCCGCCATAAGACCCATGACAAGGAAAACTGTGAAAATCTTGATTTTCAGTCCTTTATAGTCTGCTATGGCGCCCAAAACCGGAGCCAACAGGGCTATTATCAAGGTTGAAATGGTTAAGATGTAGCCATAGATAGCTGTAGACTGTGTGCTGTCAATACCCGCGTTCTTGGTCAGGCTTGCAAAATAGATAGGCACAATGGATGTCGTCAGCATGGTAAAGGCCGAGTTTGCCGCATCATAGGTGATCCAGCTTTTCTCCACTTTATTAAACCTTTGTTCCTCCATAATCTCACCCCTTTCTCATTATAATAGATAGTTGCTTGTCTAATGCCATTTTACACGAAACCCCCGGCTAAAAACAGTTAATTTTATGAAAGAAAACTGTGTGAATGCGCTAGAAGAGAATCATGTGGTTACATGAACCTAAAGATAGATATTTTCCATAAGCATTACAGAAAAAAAGCAGCCCCTGGTGGGACTGCTTTTTTATCGTGTATGCTACTTATTTCTTCTTTGCCTTAGCTGCAGCTACTTTTTCTTTGAGTTCCTTACCTGCTTTGAAGACAGGAGCCTTGGAAGCGGGAATCTTGATCTTGGCCTTTGTGCGGGGGTTTACGCCAGTGCGTGCCTTACGTTCTCTGACGTCGAAGGTGCCGAAACCAACGAGAGTAACCTTTTCCCCTTTTGATAATGATGCGCTGACGCTTTCGATGATAGCATCAAGAGCTACACCAGCATCCTTCTTTGTCATCTCCGCCTTCTTGGCAATTGCATCAATAAGATCTGCCTTATTCATGTCATGCTCTCCTTCCGGATACTTTAATGGCACTATATGCCAAGTATTTTATACCCATATTATTTCATAAAACAACATAAAAAGCCATATTTTTTATAAATATTTTTTGAGTTTTCTATGTATCTGTAGCTCTCCAAAGGGTTTCATAAAATGTCGAGCCATAAAACCGTTTCATAATGCGGATTTCGAAAACGATGCCTTATGCCTTTACACCATTATTCTATCCTGTTTATTAAGTCTTAAACCGTCTCTTACCAATACTTTGAGACAATTGACTTCATTTTAGCCATTAAAGTTCGTGCTTGTCAATTTTTGATGTTAACCTTCAGTAAATAAATGCCAGCCTATTGGCTTGATAAAATCAGTCAGACTAAAAAATAATAAGCATAACCATTTTAAAAAGAAAGGATGGTGGCCATGAAAAGCATCAAAACCATCGTCATCGGCGTGATTGGGCTTTCGCTGTTTTCATTTTCGTCCTGTGCCAAAACATTGCCCTTCTCAAACATTACCCCCAATGAAGCCCTTAATCTCCTTGGCAACAGCAAGGGAACGGTTTTAATTGACGTTCGAACCCCCGATGAATACAAGGTTGTTCATATACCCAAGAGCATTCTGATACCCGAAAGTGAAATTAAAGAGAAAATAGCCGATGTTATTCCGGATAAGCAAGCGACTATTATTGTGTATTGCCAAACAGGAAAAAGAAGCGCACAGGCAGCCAAAACCCTTGCAAGCCTCGGCTATAAGCGCGTCTTCAATCTAGGCGGTATCATTAACTGGCCCTTTAAAACAGAAAGTGGCTCGAAATAAACCTATACCCTGCCTAGTAAATGGTCGAGATAACGGGATTTCATCTGTGCTGGCCATAATCTGCTTAACAGGCGGAAGCTTTAGAATAACACCCAGAATGGCGGCCATAGCCGGTGACTGAGATGAGTCTGATTATCGAAAAAGAGATACTGAAGAAGGCCTCGCTCAATGGCCATGACCACAGCGCGGCGAGCAGAGTTGACAGGTGTAATGTGTCTTATTATAGCACGGTCTCAGTTATACCTTGAAGGCGGTGTGGGATAATTTACAAGGAAACCGTTTTCTTTATAAGGACTATGTGGTAAGATAGAAGCAAGAAATACATGATAGCTGGAGGTCATTATGAGCAGAGTCTTAGTTGCGGGTCTCACGAATATTGAGACAACTCTAAAAATTGAAGGGTTCCCTATTGCCTATAACCCTGTGAATTTCCCTTTCTTCGGCGTTGCATCCACTGTTTCGGGCGTTGGAATAAACCTTGCCAAGGCTTTTACCGCCTTGGGCGACAAAGTTGACCTCTTAACACTCTTGGGTAACGATATGCAGGCCAATGCCGTCTATGAAGAGCTGACAAAGTGCGGTGTCTCTACAGAGCACGTTTTAAAGGCTTCCATCAAGGAAACGCCGCAGTCCGTTATCCTCTATGACCCAACCGGCAGAAGGCAGATTTACACCGATCTCAAGGATATTCAAGAGGCTGTTTACCCTGCTCAGGTTTACAACGAAGCCCTGGATAAATGCGATATCGCCGCCATCTGCAATATCAACTTCTCCCGCCCTCTTTTGAAGGCTGCAAAGGAAAAAGGCAAGCTCATTGCTACAGATGTTCATGTGCTAAAGGATATCCATGATGCTTACAACAGCGACTATATGCGTCATGCCAACATTCTCTTTATGAGCAACGAAGGAATCAGCGAGCCCTACGAGGATTTTGCGAAAGAGCTTCTTGCAGAGTACGACAATGATATCCTCGTCATCGGCCTCGGTTCACAGGGCGCTCTCCTTTATGTGAAGAAGGATAACTTTATGGGGCGCTTCAAGGCTGTTCAGACAAGGCAGATCATCAATACCATCGGTGCCGGAGACAGTCTTTTCACAAGCTTTGTGCACTACTATGCCAAGACAGGAGATCCCTATGAATCCATCAAGCGTGCCATCGTTTTTGCATCTTGGAAAATAGGTGAAAAAGGTGCTGCACAGGGCTTCCTAAGCGAAACCCAGCTTGAAGAGCTCTATCAGACCGTAAAACACAAAATATAAAGAGTCCTGGGGATTTACTTTTACCAATGGAATACCGATATACTCCTTGGTTGTGTCAATATTGCAAAACGGCATGGCTGACCTTGTGGTTCAGCAGCTTATTGTTCCTGTCATTATATGGCATCGCAAGGCGCATTTTTTGACATCGGAGAGTCGTCATGGTATTTGAAACCGGCCCCTATCTATGGGTTGAGCACGAAATCATTGTAAAGGTAAATCCCCTCTTTCTTCAACTCACCATGTATCCTGAAAAAGATTTACTCGGTAAAAGCCTGAAAGAAGTTTTCTCACTCCTTCGTATGACCTATCCTTTCAAAGATACCGAGGAACTTCCTGGAAGTGTTGATGCTTTTCTATTTAACCGATCTTTGGAAGTCAGGGAAGTCAGCATCCTGAAAAGAAGGGTTTCTGAGTTCTCAGGCTATGTTCTGGGCTTTTTTGAGAAGCCTGCATCCCGAATCGACAGAAAATTCCCTCTGGTTCATCTTATGAAATCATACGCTTTAAAGGGTATTGGTATCTTCACCGTCACACCCGACATTATTCTTTTAGATGCCAACCAAACATTTCTTAATTTTTTCGATGCACCGGGAAACCAGCGTGAATACAGCATCGGCAGGCCAATACACGAAATTGTGAAGGGCTGGATCGGCAGCAACTCCGAGCAAGTTTGGAGAAACATCCTCGCCACGGGCGAGCCCTTTCAGTCAGGAGAATACTGCTATATGGGCTTTGAACGCAGCCCAACCTACTGGCAAACAACCATGCTCCCCGTCTTTGAGCTGGGGCAGCTTAAGTATGTCTTCGAAATGACCGAGGATATTACCGAGAACGTCTTAAAGGTCAAGCAAAATGAGGAGCAAGCGCAGGTTATAAAAGAGCAAAAAAGGGTTTTGGAGGAGAATCTGCGGATGAAGGACGAGCTTATCTCCATCCTTTCCCATGAGTTCAAAACACCGCTAGCCGTCATCAACTCTGCCATACAAGCCATGGAAACGCTTTGTCGGGATGAAATAACACCCAGCATCCAAAAGTATGTCAAGCATATCAAGCAAAATGTCCTTCGCCAGCTCAGGCTGGTCAATAATTTTCTGGACATCAGCCGGCATAACGCCGGGCGCTTGACACTTCAGCCTCAGAACGTCGATATTGTCTACCTTACAAGAGCCATCGTCGATTCCATCGTTCTTTATGCCCAGCAGAAGCAGATAAGAATAGACTTTCACTCCTCCAGATCAAGAAAGATTATTGCCATCGATGACGAAAAGTATGGGCGCATCCTTTTAAACCTCTTGTCCAATGCAATAAAATATTCGCCCAACGGCGGGCAAATAGATGTGAGGCTAGCCTTTAGAACACGTGACAAGCACCAGATCATGACTGTACGAATTATCGACAATGGGGTAGGCATTCCCAAGGATAAGCTTAATATTATTTTTGACCGCTTTCAACGTATTGAAAATTCTCTGACAAGCCAGGCCGAGGGCACCGGCTTCGGGCTTACACTGGTCAAGCTGCTTGTTGAAATGATGCACGGCCGGATCAGTGTTAAGAGTAAGGAAGATGTCGGAACCTGCTTCACGCTGGAGCTGCCTGTTGCCGAGCAGAGCGTCCTGCCGGCCCATCAGCCGCAAAACGAGCTTTCAGACAGGCGTCTTATTCAGGCCGCTTCCATTGAATGCTCGGACATTTACGAGGCTTAGCAGGAATAATCTGCATGAAAAACGTTGTAGAAATTCGCTTGACTTCACAAGAAAGCCTGTGTTACAATATTCAAGCAATGCTGGTCAAGCACCTGCAGCGCACATAGACGGGCCA